>DATGJE010000358.1:0-6982 GCA_035295305.1 Candidatus Acidiferrales bacterium
TTCTACTTGCTGAGCAAGAGCTTCGCGGACATTCAGCGCGAGGCAGATGCTTCCGTGCCAAAACTCGATTTCAATCGCTTCGTTGACAGCTTGACTGTTTCGAAGGAACTGAAAACGTGGATGAAGAAAAATCACACTGCGACGATCACCGGAGAGGATTTTCGGAAGAACCTGAAAGCAGATGAGGTCATTAATATTCCCGAGTTCTGGAAAGCTTACTTCGACGAAAATGGTCCGGGCGCAGGCTCCGATTTCCCGGCACGCAAATACAAAGAGAGCGACCGCACGAAGAATCCGGAAAAATACCATCGTGAGGTTGACGAATACCACGCCAAGGTCCGGAAATTTTTGGCCGCCAATCCAGACAGTAAAGACGTGATGGATGCCGACCTGGAATCCATTAACCCAGGACCGCGCTGGGCGGACATGGTAGCCGCGCGTGCCAGAACTGTGAATACAATGGCTCTTGATTTGGCACAATCGCGTTACGCGGTTGGCCAGACGCAAACAGACGTGAATGGACGCGGCGAATTCAGCGGCATTGCCCCAGGAACGTATTGGATTACGTCCCTTAGGATAGAGGCCGAGGTGGGCGACACGCTAGAAAAGTGGGACGTCGCCGTTTCTGTGCGGGCGGGCGCGACAACACAAATGATTCTCTCGAACTTCAACGCCGTGCCCGTGACCGACCGCTTGCGGAAAAGCAACGCCAATTGACACCCACGTATTGACAAGAGAATTCTGGCGCTGAAGCGCCGGTGTTCTCCGTTCCTGGAATCCGCACGGTCATTACTTCCGCATTGTTCCTCACACGCTGCAAGAATCGAACATTGAATTTGGCGGCCGCTCTTTTCATTCGCCATGTTCGCACGTAAACTTCGGCTGTGGCTTCCCGTGGATTGTGGATCGGCTTCGCCGCCGGATTACTGCTGCTGGTAGTTGTCGATCTGATTGCTTTTGGACGCAAGCCGCGGACGATTTCGCTGCGAAGAGCCGCGGCGTGGAGCGCAGTTTGGATTGGCGTTTCACTGGCGTTTGATCTGTGGATCTGGCACTACGCGGGAGCGCGGCCAGCGATCGAGTTCTTGTCAGGATATCTGGTTGAAAAATCGCTGAGCGTCGACAATCTTTTCGTTTTTATCCTGATCTTCCAATATTTTTCGATCGAGCCGGCGCGACAGCATCGCGTACTCGTCTGGGGAATTTTCGGAGCGCTGACGCTGCGGGGACTGTTGATTGCGGCCGGAGCGGTGTTCATTAACGCGTTTTCATGGTCACTGTATATCCTGGGCGCGTTTCTTGTTTATGTGGCGCTCCATTTGCTATTCAGAAAATCGAAGACGGTCCGCATGGAAGCGAATCCCGTGCTTCACTGGCTGGGGAAAATCGTTCCCACCGCGCAGCAAGACACCAGTGCAAGCTTTTTTGTTCGGGGAGACGGCCGCTGGCTGGTGACGCCGATGTTGTTGGCGGTGGTGGCGATCGAAAGCGCGGATGTGCTTTTCGCGCTGGATTCAATTCCCGCGGTTTTCGGAATCACGCGCGATCCGTTTATCGTTTTTTCTTCCAATGCTTGCGCTGTTCTCGGGCTGCGCGCGCTGTATTTTGTTGTCGCGAAATGGATCACGCAGCTGAGATATCTCGACACGGGAGTTTCACTGGTTTTGCTTTTCATTGGGCTGAAAATGCTGGCGGCCCATTGGGTGGACATTTCTTCGGGAATATCGCTCGGCGTGATTGCGTTCTTGTTGGCAGCGGCAACTGTGGCGTCGCTGCTGGATAAGCGCGGAGCCGCCGAGCCTGATGCGAATAGTACGAATTCGGGGAGAAAGGCATGAATTTCCGCGCAGCGTCCATCGCTGATCTGGTGCGAAGCTTGACCTCGCCGGAAAACGATATGCGTAATAGCGCCACGAAGGAACTTTATCGCCGCGGACTTGAGTTAGCGGAAGAGGCGATTGCGGCGTGGCGGCGAGATCCAGAAATTGGCGCGCTGGTCTCTAAAGACGCTACCGTGGGTGTCGCTGTCACACCGGAGCGTTTTGCCGCCGTTCGTTCCGCGCTGGGCAATCCGCATCTTGCGGATGTTCCGCCGGAACAGGACGCTCAGGAATTCGAATGGAGCGTCGGCGAAGGCGTGCAGCTGGATATTCTAACGACGCGCGAGCCGAACAGTGCGGGAGCGATTGCGCGCTTCTTGGCGAAATCCGGCGAAGGCATACAGCAGGTCGAGTTTCTAACGCCCGACGTCGAGCGAGCCACGGAGATGATTCGCTCGCGCCTGGGCGTCGCCGCGATTTACCCTGCGACACGCGCGGGCGCCGACGATACGCGCGTTAATTTCTTCTTGGTGAGCACAGCGGGCGGTAAGAAAGTGCTCATTGAACTGGTCGAAAGTCCTAAGAACTCCTGAAATCCACACCCGACCGTTCTGTAATTATTTTTGCGGCGAGGACAACCAAACAGCATTCTCTTGCGTATATATAGTTAGCGCTTTGGGTTTGTGTCGGTAGATCGCATCATTCTGGGAAAACGAGGCTGCGGAATGCCTTTGTTAGGGATTCCGAGCCTACCCGCATCGTCTATCTAACATTTAGAAATGAACGAGAGGTGAGTAATGCCCTACGTCGACGAAATCGAGCAGGCCGCAGCGAATCCCGAGCTGCGCGGAATTTACGAACAAATTGAGAAGAAGTTTGGGTTTGTGCCGCATTTCTTCAAGGCGCTGGGCCCGATGCCCGAAGCGATCAAGGCGCAGCTAGAGATGAACGCGGCCATTATGGGCGACGGGGCGTTGTCGACGCTGGTCAAGGAACAGATAGGCGTGGTGGTGAGCGGGATCAACTCGTCGTCATATTGCATCGCCATTCATATGGAAGTGCTGCGGCAATTTGGAATCGATAAGCCTGCGTCGAAAAAGCTCGTGACGGATTATATGAACGCGCCAGTGGATGACAAAACGAAGGCCTTGTTTCGCTTCGCGGACAAACTGACGCGGAAACCGCTGGACGTTGACCAGCCAGATGCAGACGAAGTATTGCACGCGGGATGGAGCCAGGCAGCGCTGCGCGAAACAGTGTTGACCGTGGCCTTTTTCAATTACATCAATCGCGTGTCATTCGGGTTGGGACTGGTCACGGATTTTTAGCGGAGACGATTCTCGCGCCCAGCGGCGTACCCGTTTTTCAGCGTTTGTCGCCGCTCTGCTCAATCAATTTCGATACGAGTGCGGTCCATCCCGTTTGATGGCTTGCGCCTAGCCCTGCTCCATTGTCTCCGTGGAAATACTCATAGAACAAAATCAAATCGCGCCAGTGAGGATCGTCCTGAAAAAGCTTGGTCGCGCCGTAAACGGGACGGCGGCCGTCCTGACCGCGCAAAAAAATTCGCACGAGCCTGCGGGAAATTTCGGCAGCGACGTCCCAGAGAGTTGCTTGCCGGCCTGAACCGTAGGGACATTCGACCTTGAGCTGGTCGCCATAATAATAGTGGTAGCGCTGAAGCGCCTCGATCAGCAGAAAGTTCAACGGGAACCAAACGGGTCCGCGCCAATTCGAATTTCCGCCGAAAAGCGCCGTAGTTGATTCCGCCGGCTCGTAATCCACGCGATGCTCCTCGCCATCGAGGGTCAAAACGAACGGGTGCTCCTTGTGATACTTCGAAAGCGAGCGAATACCGTACGGCGACAGGAATTCATTTTCGTCGAGCATGAAGCGCAGGACGCGAAGCATTTTTTTCTTGTTAGTGATGGAGAAAAGGAGGCGCGCGCCCTTGTCCGTGCGCTGCGACATGTCGATATGCTCGGGGACATCCGGATGGTGGAGCATGAACCAGTTCATGCGGCGTTGAAAATCGGGCAGGCGCGCCAAGTCTTCGGGCTCGAACGTTTCGACCGCGAAAAGCGGAATTAATCCGACCATGGAACGCACCTGGATGGGGATTTGCGCTCCACTGGAGAGATGCATAACGTCGTAGTAAAAGCCGTCTTCCTCGTGCCAAAGTCCGACGTTTTCGCTTCCGATATTGTTCATCGCATCCGCAATGTAAACGAAATGCTCGAAAAATTTGCTGGCGAGGTCCTCATAGGCAGGGTCGTCATGAGCCAACTCCATGGCCATGGACATCATGTTCAGGCAGAACAGGGCCATCCAGCTTGTTCCGTCGGATTGGTCGACGTAGCCGCCGCCGGGCAGAGGCATGGAGCGGTCGAAGACGCCAATATTGTCGAGACCGAGAAAACCCCCTTCAAAAACGTTCATGCCGAGAGGGTCCTTGCGGTTCACCCACCAAGTGAAATTGAGAAGGAGCTTTTGGAACACGCGCTCGAGAAACGTGCGGTCCAATTTCCCGCGAACGCGCCCTTCAATTTTATAAACGCGCCATGCCGCCCAGGCATGCACGGGAGGATTCGCGTTCGAGAAATTCCATTCGTACGCGGGAATCTGGCCGTTGGGGTGCATGTACCATTCGCGGAGCAGAAGGATGAGTTGGTCTTTCGCGAAGTCGGGATCAATCGGCGCCATGGCGACGCAATGGAAAGCCAAATCCCATGACGCGTACCAGGGATATTCCCATTTGTCGGGCATTGAGATGACGTCGGCGTTGTAGACGTGCCCCCATTGGTGATTTCGGCCAGTCAAACGCTCGGGAGGCGGCGGAGGCTGCGTGGGATCGCCCAAAAGCCATCGTCTAACTTCGTAGTGATACGACTGCTTGCCCCAGAGCAGGCCGGCGAATGCCTGCCGCTGCGCCAGCCGAGCGTCGTCGCTCATCTCTTGCTCCGCGCGACCCGCATAAAATTCGTCTGCCTCTTTGATGCGCTCATTGAATGTCGCTTCAAACTCTGCACCGAAAAAATCGGCGGCCGTTGACTTGTCTTTGCCGGGCTGCGGCAGCGGAGATTGATCCGTCAGGCGTAAGCGAATGGAAACGCTGGTACCCGGCTTGAGCTGGACCGGATAATGCGCCGCGACCTTGGTTCCTGTCTGGGCCGGATTCACAGCGTCCTTCTTGCCGTGAACAATGTAATCGTGGATGCCGTCCTTTACATACGGAGTCTGATTCTTATGGTTGAAGAGAAGCTCCGTATTCGTTTCGTTTTCGGTGAACAGAAGTTCTGGCGCACCTTCGGCAATTAGCCAGCGGGTGCCGTAATCGGACTGATGAAACTCAATGATGGCGGTGCCAGAAGGCGACGAAATTCGCTTGGCACCGGCCTGCCTCACAGCGCCTCCCCACGCCCAGGTGTTGCGGAACCATAAAGTGGGGAGCAGATGAAGCGGAGCGCTCTCCGGACCGCGATTGACGGCGCTGATGCGGATCAAAATGTCTTCGGCGGAAGCTTTTGCATATTCCACGAACACGTCGAAGTAACGGTTCTCGTTAAAAATGCCCGTATCTATCAACTCGAACTCAGGGTCCTCGCGCGTTCGCTGACGATTTTCCGTTAGGAGCTGCTCATACGGAAACGCGGCCTGAGGATACTTGTAGAGGCACTTGAGGTAGGAACTCGTGGGAGTCGCGTCGAGATAAAAATAATATTCTTTGACGTCTTCGCCGTGATTCCCTTCTCTGTTGTTGAGCCCGAAGAGACGTTCTTTCAGAATGGCGTCGCGTTCATTCCACAGGGCCAGAGCGAAGCAAATCCGTTGATGGCGGTCGCAGAATCCGGCGATTCCGTCCTCGCCCCAACGATAGACACGCGAGCGCGCATGATCGTGCGGAAAATATTCCCAAGCGTCGCCGTTGGGGCTGTAATCCTCGCGTACCGTTCCCCACTGGCGCTCGGAGAGATACGGCCCCCACCGTTTCCAGTGCACTTTGCGCTGCTGTGATTCCTCGATTCTCTGCTGTTCGCGCTTCATCAACGATTCCTCGGAAACATGGGCCGCCTATCGTAACGCAATCCGCGGGGCGGCGACCATCGCCGTGTGAGCGAAGTTGCCCTGAGTCACAGCATCGGAGAAATGAGAAACGATGGGCACTACCAGTTTGGCAAGTCGCGACGACCAAGCATGACTTCGGCGGCCCAGCTACCCAGATAGACCGAAAGGGCTACTCCGTGGCCCGAATATGCGCCGAGCACGATCGCGTGCGCGCTCTTCGGATGACGCGCGAATACCGGCCGCCAGTCATTGGCAAACAGAATTGGCCCGCCCCATCGATGAGTGAATTGTACCGAATGAAGCGCGGGATGCAGTTTGCGAATACGATCTTCGATGCTCGCGAAGAGTTCGGCGGGAAGTCCAGTTGCAATATCGAGGGAATCCATATCGCTCCAACGGCGGAAGTGGACCAGACCGCTTCCGAAAATGACGCCGTTGTTACTGAGAAGCCTGCCCCACAGGTACGGCAAATCTACGGTATAAAAAGAACGCCGCGAAGTCAGGCCGAGTTTCTCAATTTGAGCATCGGTCAACGGCGCCGTCGCAACAGCAAGCGTAAATTTTGGCTCGGCGCGATTCGCCAGAGAATTCAACTCGAGTGACATCGCATTCGTCGCGAGCAGGACTTGCCGCGCCCGAACTTGCTGTCCACGGATATTCAGAAGGGGCGGGTCGTCGAAAGCGATGTTTTCGACGCGTGAATCTTCAAGAATGAGCGCGCCCAAACGATCGGCGGCGCGGGCCAGTCCGCTCACCAGTTTTCCGGGATCGGCGCTGCCGCCCGGAACTTCATCCACCACGCGGAGTTTGCCGGAGTCTGTCCAGTCGATAGGAGAATCGACGCGGGCGTTATCGCGACCCAACTCCCAAGCGCCCGGAAGAGATAAATCGCAATCGATGCCGAGAGCGATGAGCACTTTGGAGAAGCCGTTCAACACATCCCCGAGGCTGGGCAGATCGCCGGCGGCGCTCTCCGCAAGTGTCATCCCGCCGGTGCGTGCGCTTGCCCCAGCTCCAATCGATTCAGCCTCAAAGAGCGCGACACTTCTCTGCGGGTCAAGGTGACGCAACCAAGCCGCGGCCGACAAACCGGTGAA
>DATGJE010000359.1:0-6440 GCA_035295305.1 Candidatus Acidiferrales bacterium
GCTACGCTGATCCTCGGCGCGTGGGTGATCGGCGGCACGATTGCTTTGGCGGGCGCATTTATTTATTCGGAGCTCGCCGCGCGAATGCCCAAAGTCGGCGGTCAGTATGCTTACCTGCGGGAGGCTTATCATCCGGCGCTGGCGTTCTTGTATGGCTGGGTGTTGCTGCTTGTGATTCAGACGGGTGGAATGGCCGCGGTGGCCGTCACATTTGCAAAATACTTTCTCGAACTCACGGGACTTCACATTGGCGAAGGACTGATCGCGACGCTCGCGCTCGGATTGCTGACCGTTATCAATTGCCTCGGGGTCCGCGTGGGGAGCACGGTGCAAAGCACATTGATGGTGCTGAAGATTCTCGCGATTGCGACGCTGGTGGGTTGCGGAGCATGGTTCCTGTGGCGCAGTGGAACGCCTGCGCCAGCCAACTCCGCATTGCTCGATCGGCCCGTGTCGTTCGACCTGGTGACAGCGATGGGCGCGGCGCTCGTGCCCGTGCTCTTTGCGTACGGCGGATGGCAGACAGCTAATTTCGTCGCCGAGGAGGTGCGCGAGCCGCGCAAGAATTTGCCACGGGCGCTAGTGATCGGAGTGATTGGGGTCGTGCTGCTTTATCTTTCGGTGAATATTGTGTGCGTTTACGTACTGGGCCCTGCGGGGCTCGCGGCGGCGACTACACCCGCATCGGCCGTGATGCGCGTGGCATGGGGACCAAAGGGAGCAGCGTTGATTGCGGTGGGCATCGCCATCTCCGCGTTGGGATTCCTGAGCCAGTCGATTTTAACCGCGCCGCGCGTATATTTCGCCATGGCCGAAGACGGATTATTTTTCCGCTCGGTGGGTTGGCTCGATCCGCGGCGGCGCGTACCCGTGGTGGCAATTGGCTTGCAAGGAGTCGCTGCGATTATCATCGCGCTTTCCGGGCGCTACGATCAAATCTTGAGCTATGTTGTGTCGATGGATTTTCTATTTTTCGGCCTGACGGCCACGTGCTTATTTGCCTTTCGCCGCCGCGATTTCAAAGAGGACCGTCGAACTCCCGAAAAAGGCCTGGCCCGAATGCCCGGTCATCCCGTGACTACTTTTCTGTTCGTCGCCGCGTCCTGGCTCGTTGTGATTAACACAATTTTCAAATACCCGCACAACACAGCGGTGGGATTCGGGATACTCTTTGCGGGCATACCAGTGTATTTTTTCTGGAGCGCACAAAAAAGAAAGAAGGGCCAGGAAACGTGACAACGCGAAGGGAAATCCGCTCGGCGTATCTGGAATGGGCAAAGTTACGCTCGCACGCCAAGTTTAATCTGGCTACGAGCGGCATCGACGGCTATCCATTAGCGGAATTGCCCGTAAAAATCAAAGACCTGGAAATCTCTGCCGCAGGCAGTTACGGCTATCCTCCTCTGCAAGAGCGTGTCGCGAAGAAAAACGGGGTGGAAGCGGCGTGCGTAGTGGCCGCGAATGGAACGTCAATGGCAAATCATCTGGCGATGGCGGCGCTTCTCGGACCCGGCGATGAAGTGCTGATCGAACAGCCGACTTACGAGCCATTGCTGACCGTCGCGGAATACCTGGGTGCGAAAGTCCGGCGTTTCCCGCGGCGTTTCGAAGATGGGTTCCAAATCGATCCGCGTGAAATCGAGCGCCACATGACGCCGCACACGCGGCTCATTATCATCACCAACCTGCACAATCCGAGCGGAGCGCGCACTCCCGAGTCGAAGTTGCGTCTGGCAGGCGAAATCGCACAGAGCCGCGGCGCGCAGGTTCTGGTCGATGAAGTCTATCTGGACGCGTGTTTTGATCCCAGCGCCCGTTCAGCATTTCATTTGGGACCAAACTTTATCGTAACGAGCAGCTTAACGAAGGCTTTTGGTCTCTCGGGACTGCGCTGCGGCTGGATACTTGCCGCGGCGCCGTTAGCGGAGCAGATGTGGCGGCTGAATGATTTGTATGGAGTGATCCCGGCGCACGTAGCAGAGTTGCTGAGTGTAATCGCGTTTGATCATTTGGCGAAAATCGCGGATTACGCGCGCAAGCGCCTGGAGACGAATCGTCCTGTGCTCCAGCACTTTCTCGATTCACGCAAGGATTTGCTCGCGATTCGCGCGGACGCGGGGACGATCTCGTTTCCCAACGTTGTCGCAGGCCGCGTCGATGCCTTCTGCCAGCTCTTGCGGGAGAAATATGACACAAGCGTTGTCCCGGGACGATTCTTCGAAATGCCGGAACATTTTCGCATCGGCATTGGCGGAAAAACGGAAATGCTCGCCGAGGGTCTGAAACGCGTTGGGCAGGCTTTGGACGAAATGACCGCCTGGACCTGAGCGCCTCGTTCTTCAGTCTCCGGCGTTTGCGACCAGAGAGCCCAGCGACTGCTTGGGTCGCAACAGAAGAAGAAAAGCCTTCGCGGGCTGGGACAGTGGCCGGTCACGTCGAAAAATTAAGAATAAATCGCGGCGCAGATGCATCTCTCGAATGCGGACTTCCACAAGCTGACCTCGCTCCACTTCGACCTGCACGCACATGCGCGGAACGATCGCGACGCCCATACCCATTTCGACGAATCGCTTGATGCTTTCAATGGTGGGCAGCTCGACGCCCATGCGTAGCGTGACGTGGTGGCGCGCAAAGAGCTGAATGACGCGTTCGCGATAAGGTGATGCAACGATGTGGGCGACAAATGTCTCCTCGCCAAGCTCGCGAATCGCCACGCTGCGATGTCTTGCCAGTTTGTGGCGCGGATAGACGACGAAAGCGAGATCGTCACGCAACAATGCCGCTGCGGAAAGAGACGGCTCGGATGGTCGGTAGGACGCGATGCCCAGATCCAGACGATAATTCAAAATCTCTCGCGGGATGTCACGCGAGTACACGCGATGGATGGCGATTTCGATTTTCGGGTACTTGCGGCGGAAACGCCCAAGCGCCGGAAGAAGCGCGTGGATGGAACTTTCGTTCACACCGAGCGAAAGTCGGCCGCGGCGGAGGCCGGCGAGGTCCTCGAGGTCCCGTTTGGCCTCCTCGCGCAGGTTCAGCATTCGTTCCGCATACTCGACGAGTAATGCGCCGGCCTCAGTGAGTGTGCCTGCTCCCGTTCCGCGCACGAATAGCGGCTGGCCGACCCATTGTTCCAACTTTCGCACGGAGATACTGATCGCAGGCTGCGTGCGATATAGCTTTTCCGCTGCACGCGAGAAGCTGTGCTCGCGCGCCACGGTCAAAAACACTTGCAGCGAACCTAAATCCATAATGCCCTCGCAATATACCTGTATAACCAATACTTATATCGCCTGCAACAATTATAAATTGGACGATGCTGGCTGAATTGCGGTTCACTGGTTCCCTGCACACAGGGGGAACTATGGACACAGTTCAATTCTTCGATACCACGCTTCGTGATGGAGAACAATCGCCGGGGTTTTCGATGAATCAGGGCGAAAAACTCCGCTTGGCGCGCAAACTCGACGAACTGGGTGTCGATGTGATCGAGGCTGGCTTTCCGGTGGCGTCGTCGGGCGAGCTCGAATCCGTGCGCGCCGTTGCAGCGCAGATCCAACGCGCGCGGGTTGCCGCGTTGGCCCGGGCGCGCCGTGAAGACGTGGAAGCAGCGCTGACTGCCCTGGAGCCCGCGGCTCGGCCGCGCCTGCACATATTTCTGGCGACCTCCGATTTGCATCTTCAGGCAAAGTTGCGCATTTCGCGGCAGGAGGCCCTGGATGCCGTGTCGCGCTGGGTGCGCTATGGATGCGAGCACTGCGCGGAAGTTGAGTTTTCCGCCGAGGACGCGAGCCGCAGCGATATCCGCTTTTTGCTCGACGTGATGGAAACCGCCGCCGAAGCCGGCGCGACAATCCTTAATATTCCTGACACGGTGGGTTACAGCACTCCGGAAGAATACGGCGCCATTTTCCATCGCGTGCGCAGCCATCTGGGCCGGAGCGATGAAATTATCCTGAGCGCGCATTGCCATAACGATCTGGGCCTGGCGGTAGCAAATTCGCTGGCCGCGGTACGCGCGGGCGCGCGACAAGTGGAATGCACGATTAATGGCATTGGCGAGCGCGCAGGAAACGCTTCACTTGAGGAACTTGCTGTGGCGTTGGCCGTGCGCCAGAGCTTTTTCGGCATGCGCACCAACGTTAATCTGGAGGAAATATATTCCGCGAGCCGCATGCTATCGGAAATCACGGGCGTGTCCGTGCCGCCAAACAAGGCGGTGGTGGGCGCAAATGCGTTTGCGCATGAAGCGGGAATTCATCAAGATGGGATTCTGAAGAATCCGCTCACATATGAAATCATCCGGCCAGAAGCGGTGGGTGTTCCGGCCCGGCGGCTGGTGCTGGGAAAACATTCGGGGCGCAACGCGCTGCGCACGCGCATCGAAGAACTAGGCTATCGGTTGAGTGATATGGAACTCGCGCAATGCTATGGTGCGGCCATGGGGCTTGCCGACGCCGCGAAAGACGTCACCGACCGCGATCTGTTGACGTTTGTGCATCAGGCCCGCCGGGGACGATTGGCGCCGAATGTGCCGGGTGGATCTGACGCAATGGCCGCTGCAAGTAAAATTCAATGACCGGCATTCGCAAGACGATTGCAGTGCTCCCGGGTGACGGAATCGGCCCGGAAGTAATTCGTGCCGCCATCTCCGTAGTGGAGGAATGCGCGCGCGGGTTCAGCCATCGCTTCGAGTTCGTTGAATTGCCGTTCGGCGGCGCAGCGATTGATCAGTATGGTCAACCTCTGCCTCGCGAAACGATGGAAGCCTGCCGCAAAGCAGACGCCGTGCTTTTGGGCGCAGTCGGCGGTGCCAAATGGGATAGCCAGCCACTCGACTGCCGTCCCGAAGCCGGCCTGCTCGGACTTCGCAAAGAGTTGGGGCTTTATATTAACGTTCGACCCATCCGGCTGCTCGAGCCCTTGCGTACAATTTCTCCGCTGCGAATGGAACAAAATGCCACGATCGACATGGAAATTGTGCGTGAACTCGCCGGAGGAATTTATTTCGGACCGCGTCAAAGCAGCGGGTCGAATGGTGGGGAAGTAGCTTCGGACACGGAAATTTATTCCGCGAAGGAGATCGAGCGTGTGGCGCTGTACGCCTTTCGCCGCGCGGCTGCGCGCCGCGGTCAGCTGGCCAGCATCGACAAAGCGAATGTACTCGTCAGCTCTGGATTGTGGCGAAGAACGGCGCAGCGTATCGCGAAGGACTTTCCGGAAGTGCGATTTGAATCACTTTACGTCGACAACGCGGCGCTGCAAATTATTCTTCGTCCGGCGCAGTTTGACGTGATTCTCACATCAAATATGTTCGGCGACATCTTGAGCGATGAAGCTGCGGCGCTGGTAGGTTCGATTGGCTTGATTCCGTCCATGAGCCTCGGCAATGGCACAGCGCTTTACGAACCGATTCACGGTTCCGCGCCGCAGCTTGCCGGAAAGGATTCCGCAAATCCTATCGGCACGATTCTGTGCGCAGCAATGATGCTGCGCGAATCGTTTGGCCTGCCCGCGGAAGCGGCGGCAATTGAAAAGGCCGTCGCGTATGCGCTTTCGCGCGGCTTCCGCACGCCGGACATTGCTAAACGGGGCGCACAAACCATAGGCTGCACCGAAATGGCCGCGCGCATTCGCGGAGCGGTGGGGGAGTCGCTTGCGGAAACGGAGCGGTACGGTTGGGGCGTGTAAGCGTGTTTTAGGTTTTTCTGAGGACCAGACAGCTGGCAATCATGTCGTGAAGTGCCTGCTTTTTCGCAGTGAAGCCCGCCATAATGTAACCGATGCACAGCGGAATCAGGCCCGTGATGAACTTCGCGAAGAACCGGCCGCTCGCTCGCGCAAAGGAAACCGGCCGATACTGCATGTCGGTGACGATCAGTCCCATCGCCATTTTCCCCAGCGTTCCTTGTGAGGGCGAGCTCTCCATCCACGCGTAGTAGAGCCACGTGATTACCGTCGTGATGGCAATTAAGGAGAGAATCGCAAGAACAAATGCACCGCGAAGGAACATGTCTGGCGTGGGATTCTCTGGCATGTTTCGTATCATGGCGGCAATTCCGCTCGCGAATACCACCACGACAATCAAAATCATGCAAACGATTCCAAGGATCACGGAGTCAATCAGATAAGCTACGAATCGAAGCCAAAAGCCCGCGTAGAAAAGCTGTGGAGCGTAGGCGGCTCCGGTCACGGACGTCGGTGTCCCGGAATAAGAGGTGAATGCAGGAGACACCGGCACGACAAGGGGCTTGCCGCATTGTGTGCAGAACGCTGCTCCGTCGATATTCGCCGTTCCGCAATTCGAGCAGAACATTTCGCCACCTCGACTTTTCGTTCAGCTAAATTTTCCGAATCACCAGACAGCCGGCCATCATGTCGTGCAAGGCCTGCTTTTGAGCGGTGAACCCCGCCATGATAAAGCCGATCATCAAAATGAA
>DATGJE010000360.1:0-3571 GCA_035295305.1 Candidatus Acidiferrales bacterium
TGGAAACTCGGAAGCTGATGCGCCCTCACTGGCCGCCTAAGCCCACAGCGGCTTGCGTGCATGATGTCAAACCCGCGCAGCTACGTCAATAAAATGCGGCATGACGTTGCAAGAATGATGATGCCGAAAATCCTTCGTCTCAGAGTTAATTAACAGGCGAGATGAGCTGAAGTCAGGATAAAGCCGTTGAGACTGCCCACGAGCGACGCAGCAATCCGGCCGGGCTGAAACAGTTCGTTAGCCACTTGCTGGATTTCTTGCTGTGTCACGGCTTCCATCGAGGCAATGCGGTCGTCGGGCGAGAGGTGCTGCCCGAAATAGAGATATTGACGCGCCAAGTCACTCATGCGCGAGCCGGTGGATTCCAGAGAAAGGAGTGTTCCGCCTTTCAGATTCGCCTTCGAGCGGCGCAACTCCTCGTCACTCACAGGCTTCTCTTTCAGGTCGCGCAGCTCGCTCATCACGGAGCGAATTAATTGCTCCACCGTTTCCAGGCTGGTGCCGGCGTAGATAGTGAGCATCCCAGCGTCCCGGTAATGGTTCGTTTCGCTAAAGACGGCATAAGCGAGGCCCTGTTTCTCGCGAATATTTTGAAACAGCCGCGAAGACATTCCGCTGCCGAGCAAATTGTTCATCACAGAGACGGCATATCGCCGCGAATCCGTCATGGAATATGCGGGCACGCCCAGGCAAACATGCACTTGCTCTAGTTCCACCTTGGAGCGCGAAGCGAGTTCCGCGCGCGGCAGAGGCGGCGCGTCGGAAAAACCGTTTTCCATTGAGGCTCGCTCCCCGAAGCGCGGGACGATCAAATCAAGGAGCCGCTGATGCGAGAGATTGCCCGCCGCGGTGATTACCATGTTGTTTGGCGCGTACCAGTGACGAAACCAATTGTTGAGCGTCTTGCGATCAAATCGTTCGACGCTCTCGGCTGTGCCCAGGATCGGACGCCCCAGTGGATGGTTCCCCCAGAGGTTTTTCGAAAATATTTCATGGACCAGATCTTCCGGATTGTCCTCGACCATGCGGATCTCTTCCAGCACCACCGATCTTTCGCGGCTGATTTCTTCCTCGGGAAACTGCGGATTGAGCATCATGTCCGCCAATACGTCAAAGACGGTTTCGAGATGCTCGTCGAGGACTCGCGTGTTGAAACAGACCATTTCCTTGGCGGTGAATGCGTCAACCATTCCGCCCGCGCGGTCCATTTCGCGCGCGATATCTTCGGCCTTGCGACGCGCAGTGCCCTTGAACACCATGTGTTCAATGAAATGCGAAATGCCGTTCAATTCGGCAGGCTCGCGTCGCGAACCGCTGCGAATCCAAATGCCCACCGAGACCGAGCGCACATGCTCCATCGGCTCGGTGACCGCCACGAGCCCGTTGGGCAGCGTCGTTTCTTCAACTTTGCGATTTCCAGCAGTCATGCAACTCCCATTCTTACACGAACGAAAATAAAGTCATACCTCCACCGAAAATGAGTTTCGTAGATTTCTGCAGTGAGCAGCGATCGTGTTATGCCACCATGTTATGATTGTACAAAGAGAGCAAGCTGTGGCCTCCTCCGATTCCAGTATCGCACCCGCAAGTGAGCGCGTTTGCCTTCTCGGCAAATCGATCGAGGAGCTACGCGAACTTGTCAGCGAGTTGGGCGAACCGTCGTATCGAGCTTCGCAGATTTACCACGCCCTTTATGCCGAACGCGTGCGTACGGTCGACGAAATTTCCAGCCTGCCCTTGGATTTGCGACGGCGGCTGGGCGCAATCGCTCACCTTTCTTTGCCTCAGATTGCTCGCCGCCACCAGTCCGCCGATGGCGCTGTCCGCTACGTCTTGCGGCTCGGCTCTGCCGGTCGAATGGATGCCGCCACCATCGAAACAGTTTTCATGCCCGAAGAGAAGCGACAAACAATTTGCATCTCGACCCAGGCAGGCTGCGCGGTAAATTGCCAGTTCTGCCTGACGGCGACGCTCGGTTTGCTGCGCAATCTGACTGCTGCTGACATTCTTGGCCAGGTGATGGTAGCGCTCGAAGACAATCGCGCGGCGTTGAAACCACAGACAAACGTGGTGCTCATGGGCCAGGGGGAGCCGCTGCTCAATTACGACGCGGTGATGACCGCGCTCAGAATCTTACTGGACCCGAAAGGGCTCGCAATCTCGCCGAAGCACGTCACGCTGTCGACCAGCGGAATCATTCCGGGAATTGCGAAACTAGCCAGAGAGCCTGTCCGCCCGAAGCTCGCCATTTCTCTGAATGCATCGAACGACGAACAGCGCAACGCGATCATGCCCATCAATCGCAAGTATCCTTTGAAATACTTGCTCGACGCGTGCCGTAGTTATCCGCTGCGTACCTGGGAGCACCTGACGTTTGAGTACGTTTTGTTGGGCGGATTCAACGATCATCCGGAAGATGCGCGGCGTCTCTCGAAATTGATTTCCAATTTGCGCGCCAAGGTGAATTTGATTCCTTGGAATCCAGGAGAATTGCCTTACCATCCGCCAGATGCTGCGCGCGTTGAAGCCTTTCGCAAAATCCTGGCGGACAAGGGCCACCTCGTTTTTGTGCGCTATTCGCGCGGACAGGACGTTATGGCCGCCTGCGGGCAACTGGCGTTACTCGAATCGTCGGAGATTGTTCGAACCCAGACTCTCTCGCCTGCTTCCCGCTGAATGGTTGCGGCATCAGTCGCGTCATCCCAACGATTAGACCACGCCAATCACTGCCATCATGCGTCCAGTGACTCCCTCTCGGCGATAGCTGAAAAACAAATCTGTGCGGCATGATGTGCAAAAGTCAGCCGCGAAAATATTCTTGCGTCGCAAACCGGCGTTGGTCAAGATCGCGGAATTTGCAGCGTGCAAATCCAGATGACATCGAACCGGGGGCGGCTGGTGGCCAGGAGGCATCATCGTCAGCCACGCCAGCGGATTGGGGTCTTCGCCTGATGCGAGCATGGCAAACGGGCCGTCAAACCACTCCCCGGCATCGGAAAATTGCGCGGCAAACTCCTTCACCACATCAGGCCCCACCTCGTAGCAACAACGGCCAATTCCGGGACCCAGCGCGGCTAAAACGTCTTTTGGCCGCGTTCCGAACTCCATCGCCATGCGGCCTACAGTTTTCTCCGCGATACGCGCAACGGTCCCGCGCCATCCCGCATGGACGGCGGCGACAGCGCGATGACGAGGGTCAACGAGCAAAAGGGGAATGCAATCCGCGGTCTGAATGCCCAGGAGCAAACCCTGCGCTTGAGTCACGAGCGCATCCCCATTTGGCTCGCCGGGAAGCGGTCCCCCTCGAATTACGTGCAGCACGTCGGAGTGAACTTGTCGAAGCGTGACTATGCCCGCGTCGCTATGCCCAAGTGCTTTTTGAAGGCGGCGGCGGTTTGTGTCAACCCGCTCGCGACGGTCCCAATCCGCAAAACCCAAATTGAGTACTGCCTCTTTTTTCGAGCGGCCAAGCCGCGAATTTTTCAACTCGCTCACGCCCCCGGGCCGAGTGCTGAAGCCATGAACGAGCCACTTGAATTGGTTGAATGGCTCCGCTTGCAGAATTTGCAGG
>DATGJE010000361.1:0-2770 GCA_035295305.1 Candidatus Acidiferrales bacterium
CCATCCACCTCCCACTTGTTGTCGGGCGACGCTTTCACGCTATAGTCGAGGTGATATTGCGCGATTCCCGTTCCATAAACGTATTCGTTGAAGAACCAATCCATCCGATGATTCCCATCCATGTCCATGTACGGTGCCATGTGGCGCTCGACCACGGCCTTGAAATCCTCGGTCGACGCGGCTTTGCCGGCGAAGCTTTTTGTGAAGTCCTGCATCATGCTCTTGAAGTGCTCGTCGGGCGACTTGCTTCTGGGATCGGAGAGCATCGCGCGCAACATCTCCAACACGTATCCGCCCTTGTCGTAGATAACCGTGTCGTATCCTCCCGGCGCTTGCGAAGATCCCAACCGCACGCCCATCCAAACGGGCCCAAGGTCCTCGTAGCGGTGTCCGAAATTGTTGCGGCTGAACAGGTCTTCTCTATCTTTGTGCAGCCGGTCGAGGTACTCCTTTGGCCCATCGCGGAATTCAACGTAAAGATTGCCTGAAAATTGCGCGAATCCCTCCGAAAGCCACTGATCGTGGTAACTCTTCCATCCGACTTCGTGGCCCCACCACTGATGCGACACCTCGTGCGCTCGAAAATAATCGCTGACGCGGATTTGATCCGTCACCCCCAGTTCGTGCCTCTGCGTTTCATCCAAAAACGACAGCACGGAGAGATACAGCAGCATCGGCCACCCCTGCCCATAGCTGTACGGAATATTGGTTACGGCCAGCCGCTGAAACGGGAAGGGCCCAAAATAATCCTGAAATACGCGGAGATTATTCCCAATTTCTATTCCCATTGTTTTGATCGTCCCGGCGGGATCCAAATTTCCCATAGCGGCTCCCCCTGTTTGGAGGCTGCTTAGAAAATCATCGGGACTCCGGTTCGCGTAAATCTGCACGTCGATGTTGCCGACCTTCTCGTCGTAAAGTTTGTAGTCGCCGTAGGCGAATCCGGAGACTGCCTGCGGCATTGGGCTTTTCCAATGCGTCACCGTCCAGTCGCCCGCCGTGTTTTCGCTTACCTTATCGCCGGTCGCGACCAGAATGAATCTCTTGGGTGTGTGGAACGTCATGTCGAAATCAGAGCGCGTGGCGAAGTCGTCCGATACGCCCGGATACCATCCGTAGCTCGGGCAAAAATAATTTCCGGCCCCCACCTCCTCAATCAGGTGCTTGCCCGCGTATTCGAACGTCAGCGTTGCCGTTTTCGCTTGCTGCGTTGCGGCAGGCAGAACCACGGCGACATAGTCACCGTACGTCGGAACACGATCTTTTGGATCTCGTGGTTGAAAAAATGGCAGCGCCGCTCCCGTTTCGTCTTTTACCGTGCTGACGCGCAAATTCGCACTCAGTTCGAAGACCAGCACTCGTTCCCCGGCCTTCTGATATTGCAGATTCACCTTCGTTGTCGCGCTCAGATCGGCGCCGCGCGTGACTGTGGCGTCGATTTGATATCCGTGCACGGCAAAAACATCTTTGCTCGTGGGCTGTTCATAAGCCTGACTCGCGTTCACATTTCCCGCCGGAAAACTCATCCACGTGTCGAAGAGCAGTGCAGGACTCCCTCGTGATTCGTAACGGCCCACGCTGATCTCCTCGGGTTCCAACGCGTCATAACGCGCCAGCACCCACCCGTCGCCGTTTGTCTTCACGTCCGCGGCAAAGTAAGCCGTCTGTTTGTGATCTTGATCCAGCACGCCTTCGAACACTCGCGGCACAATTTCCGCGTCCAGATCTTCACGCGCATGTTGCCGGCTGTTGTAGAGATTCTCAAGGTCGGCGGCGGATCCGTTCGTCCACTTCACCTGCTTGGCCACCTGCTCGAATGTATCGTCCGTGAAGCTGAAAGTCGCCTCCGTAAAATCCATGTTCAGCGTCTTTTGCTTCGTCAACAGGTCGAGTTGCTGCGCTTCGAGCGCGCTCGGCGGCGCAATCTCGATGGTCCCGCGCCCTTTGAAGGCCGCTCCGAAAACAACTCCTGCGGCTCGCTGTGAAAATGAGATCGACCCGTCCTTTAGCGTGATGCGAATGCGATCATGCACAATTGTTACACCCTCGACGTTTGCCGTTTTCTCCGAATCAAACGAGGCGTGCGACACAGCGTTCCATGCGGCGCTTGCATCCTGCGCGCTCGCGTTTTGCGCCCTGACTCCCGGCGGCGCTGCACACACGAAGCAAAAGATCGCAGCTTGCAACAAAGCGCAAAGCAAGTACCGGCGAGCAACCTGCATCATCGGGCTCTCCCAGGGAAAACTGCCCAATTCTATACAAATGGGAAGTAGAAGAAAGAGTAAAGTCCGGGAGAGTTGCCGTGGTGTCACACGACAGAGAGTTACGGCTTCAACGTGATGAACGTGACTTCCGGCCGGCACAGGAACCGCACGGGCAGGTTCGACATGCCCATTCCGCGGTTGACGTACATTCGCGAACCTTTTTCCTCGTACCAGCCCTCCAAAAATCTGCCGCTTCCTCGCGGCAGCCAAAACGGTTTCACAAATGGTATCCGCACCTGTCCGCCGTGCGTGTGTCCCGCCAGGCACAGATTCACATGGCCCGCTGCCTGGTCAAAATATCCCGGGGAGTGGAACATCAAAATCGTATAAGCATCCTTCGGGATGCCTTGCAGCGCAGCGTTCAGATTTGCGAACCCCGTATACGGATCATCCAGCCCCGCCACCCACACGCCCGGGCGCAATTCGTGATTCTGATTGACCAGCAACTGGATTCCCGCGTCGTGATAGAACTGCCGCTCGTGTCTCATCGGGCGTATATCTTCCCA
>DATGJE010000362.1:0-15270 GCA_035295305.1 Candidatus Acidiferrales bacterium
TGTCGTGCGTTCTTTGCGCGAACAAAAAGCCCGCGCTGGAGAGCAACAACACGACCGCAATGGATGCCAGCAAAGCGACCCGCTTTGACATGATTTGTTTTCCTCTTTTGAATTGAAGGGTAATTGGACGCGCGGATAATACTGCGTGCCTCTGAGGACGTCAACTGCTGCTCAGCGCTGAAGGTTTTGCCTGCGCAGTTGACGAAGCATCTCACGTAGATCGGGGCCGCCCTTAACTATCACCACCAGCGTAATGAACGCGAAAGCGCCGCCCGCGACGAGCAGGCAAAGCGTCCAGAATATTTCCCAGTATTTCATCGAGCCTCCTCCAGTTGTGTGCCTGTCAGCAGGGTCTGCTGCGAAGGAGGCGAGCGACGGCCGAGCAGTGAACCGGCGAGAAACCCGCAAGCGGCAAGTCCGAAGGACGCGAAGCCTGTGATGTTCTCATTCCAGTGCAGTACAAAGAACGGAATGATCGCGCCAGCGGCGCCCAACAACATTGCAAAATATCCACCGAGCGTGGTGGCGCGCTTCCAATACAGACCGCCGATTACAGAAACGAATGCGCCCGCGAGAAAAATCGTCGCGGTGATATTCAAGTAGAGATAAACGGCGCCCGGAGGGGTGTAATAAAGTCCCCAGAACATCAAGAATAGACTAACGAAAAGATTGGCGATGCGATTCAGCAGCAACTGCGCGCGCGAATTGAGCTGCGATTTTCCCATCATCCTGCGCAAGGGAAGAACAACGTCCTGCGAAATGATGGCGCTCCAGCCGAGAAGGTAAGAGCTGTTCACGGACATCGTGGCGGCCAGCATTCCGGCCACTACGACGCCGCGTACGCCGGGCCCCAGTATTTTCGCCAGCATGGCGGGCATGGCGTCAATCGGCATCACGGCGTGGCCGTGGACAATCGGCAGAGGCACGCCGTTGACGAACGCGCCAGTGCCGAAGAGCGTTAGCGCCGCAATGCCCCAAAGCATCGGGAGCATTCCGCGTCCAAGGAAGATGAAGCCGGTCCACGTCATCACTCGCTTGGCCGTCGCAGGGTTGCGAGTCGAGAAAATGCGCATGGCCGTGGTCTGCCAGCAAGTGACAATAGAAAGCCACAGCAGAACTTGCCACACCAGAAACGTCCAGCCAAATTTCGGGCTGGCGACGGGGCTGAAGCCCGCGACGCCCATGGTGGCACTTACTTTTTGCACGATGTGGCTCCAGCCGGCGAAATGCACGGCGTAGATGGTCACTAGAATTGTGGCAATCGAGAGCAGCGCGTATTGCAAAAAATCCGTGATGACCACCGAAACCATTCCGCCGAGCACGGTGTAGAGAAGTTCGAGAAGCAAAATCACGGTCATGACGGCAACAAGGTATCGCGACGGGATCCCGCTGACGATAGTCAGAAATTCGCCCTCGATTTTCAGAAACACGCCCATGTTCAGGATTCCGCCCAGCGCCACCAGTATTCCCGTGACAAGGCGCAGGCCGCGGCTGTAGCGGACCTCGAAAAATTCCGGCACGGTCATTAATTTTAATTGGCGGAAGCGGCTGATGATGAAGCCAGTGCGTCCCACGAAGATCATCACCACGCCGGAAATCAGCGCGGCTGCAAAGGACGCGAAGCCGAAGCGGTAACCAAGCTCCGCGTTGTACATAAAAGTGATCGTGCCGATCTCGGTGGCGGCGAGCGTGGCGATGCCAACGTACAAACCGAGTTCGCGGCCCGCAACGAGGTAATGCGACACATCGCCCAGGTAACGCTTTCCTAGAAGTCCGATGCCAACCGAGGCTGCGAGATACCCGATGACGATCGACCAATCCGCGACGGTGAAACTCATCGCGGAGCAGCTTCCAGTGTGAGAACTTCAAAAGGTTGGAGCGTAATCGCGCTCGGCTGGCCAGCTCGCAGATTGATTGCCGGCAAATTTGCCGCGCTTTTCCACGGACTACGCGCCACGTAGTTTTGTGAAGCTCCGCTGGGAAGTTCGAAGCAAGACTGAGGATCGAGAGCAAATGAATGCGGTGCTTTATCGGGATTACGAAGGGTGACAATACCGCCGCGACGCGACCACGAGGCCCAGCCGTAGACTTCCACGCGAGCGGGATCGCCGCCGATCCAGTGCGTGTCGACCAAAATGTCCGCGTTTCGCCGCGACCATCGAGCCGCCTCGGCCAGCAGGTCCCAGTCGTCGTCTTTCAGCAAAGAATGCGTAATGTACATCTCCTGAAGCTGCGTGCCGGTGCCGAAATAGGAGCGCACTTCGGCGCTGAAATCATGCTCCGGATCCACATTGAGCTTTTCGGCGTCGCGCGCGTAGATCAGGCCATGGAGCATAAGGGAATTCAGAGGATAGAGCGGACCTGCGCGAACGACATGCTCGTACGTCGCGGCGTCGCGATACGTAATCCATTGCTGGCGATTGGAACCGACGCCCGCGAAGGAATGGTCATCGCCGCCGCGCCAAATCGAATCCGCATAGCGAAGCCAGAACGGGGAAGGATATGTTCCCGTAGTCAGGTTGATGTATAGATTTGGCTGGGCGTGGCGCAAATCGCCGATCAAGCTGATCATTGCGTCGAAGTCGCTGTTGAATTTACTGCCGGGATAAACTGTGGACACGTTTCCCGTGCCATCAAATTTGAATTGGTTCACTCCGTACCGGCGAATCATTTCCAGGCACACAGTGTGAAAGCGCTCGAAATAGCGCGGCCCGGAAAGCACGAAGCCGCCGGAATTTTCTTCGTAGCCTTGATGCTTGCCATATTCGAGGCGTTCTTTGCGCGGGCCGTCATAGCCTCCCCAGGGCGAGAGCCAAATGCCGGGCGCAGCTCCGTATTTTGCGGCGGCCTGTTTGAGGGGCGCAAAGCCGCTTGGGAAGCCCGAATTGAAATTCCAGAGGGATTTGTGATTGTCCCAGCCGTCGTCGAATAAGAACGAGTCGAGCGTGACGCCGCGCTTTGCGTGCAACTCCGCGCCGAATGTGTTGATCACGTCCAACGCGCCCGCTTGATCATAAGGAGTGAAATATCCGAGGTCGTACCAAGAGTTGTAATGCAGAAACGTGCGATAGGGATGAGCACGCTCGCGTTCGACGTAACGCAGGAAATCGCGGCGCAACTGCCCCGTTTCGCTCACGCCAATCACCGATGAGTAGGCCGCGGCGCGGCCCGGTTCGAGCGGCAGTTGGCGTTCGAGGCTGCAGAGCACGCGCCCGCTGTCTACGCTGCTCCGCGAAAGTGGATGCTCGAAACCGAAAAACCACTTGGCAGAAGTGGCGGGCGACCCTTTGGCGCTTCCCGCGACCTGCGCGCCAGAAACGTTCAGGTCGACGAGGGTGATTTTTGTAACCGGTAAGTCGCTCTGCAGCGCAATGAGCGTCACTTCCTGGCGAATGTAGTGCGAGCCGTCGCGTAGAACGGCGCGCCATTCGGCACGCACACGGTGTTGCGCATCTTCGAAGCGCGCGGACAGAGCGCGCCCGCCGAGGCGCTCGGAAAATCGGGCCGCTCCCGGGACGGCCTCGAGATTTTGCACGCGCGCGTCGCCGACGAGATTCATCTCGGACGAAATAAGACCGGATCCATCGGAGAGCGTGAGCGAAAATGCAGGTTTGGGTCCCTCAATCGCAAATCCGGTTCGGTGATCTACGATACGCAAAAACTGCAATCCAGTAGCGGAGATTTCCCATGTTGCTGCGATGACGGCGTCTCCGAGCGTCGCTGTTTTGCCACGAACGTTCGCATGCGCGGCATTTTGCGGGCTTGCGAACCATGCGTTGTGCGGCGACGCGGCCAGATACGAAATTGCAGGGAAGCCCGCGCAAAGGAGCGACGTCTCGCTGAGAAAATCGCGACGAGTGATGAGCTTGCGCGGCAGCAGATTATTGAGCTTCCGTGAATGTTCGCTCCCGCCCAAGATGCCCTCCTAACGGCGTCAGCAACTAGAACTGAATCAGTCCCGGCCCCGCGCCGGTAATGAGAAATTGGCTAGCCTCCGCGCGCGCCGGAAAACGTTGGTGATAATGCGATGTCCACGCGCCGCGAAATTCCTCCGCGCGCGCCGAAGGAACCAACGCCCAAACGCTGCCTCCAAATCCCGCACCGAATGCGGAAGCGGCATCCGCGCCAAGCATGCGCGCCAGGTGAGCCAGCTCGACGGTCTCCGGCGTTTGATTGCCGAGCAAAGTCTCGGCAAGCGATTGCGAGCGGTCAACCAGCGCGCCGGCGGTTACCATATCATTGCGCGCAAGCGCCTCGGCCGCCGCGGGAATAATTTCGTTACTCTCAGCCGCAAAATGATCGAGGCGGTTCAGCAGGAAATCCGCGGAAACTCCAGAATCCGCGGAATTACGCGCAATTTCGCGCAGACGTGTAGCAGCGTCAGGACTCGAAGAGAGCGCGGCGGCGAGCGATTCGTCGTTGCGGCCAGTGGCGCGCCGCCACAAATCGAGAATTTGTCGCGTGGCCAAAGAGGCGCGATTATAGGAGTCGCGCGAGTTGCCGGTTTTTTTTGCTTTGACACCGCTGACTGCCAACACAAACACGTGTTTCTCGGGAACGGGGATTTCCTGTTCCAGGCGAATGGGACAATAAGAATACTGGCGCAAGAATCCGGCGCGAGAGCACAGAATTGCGACGTGGTCCTGGCTGCCTCCCAGCGTACCCACGCCACTGTCCCCCGGAGAGGATGCAAACCCAGTGCCGCTCTCGACTGCGGCCAAATAGCCGGCCAGGGCTTCGTTACCTCCGGAGCAACTTCCGATGCACAGACGATACGAATCGCTCTGCCACAAAGAGTTCGCCTCCGCGAGCGCAAAGAAAACGGCGATAACCAGCGCGCTTGAGCTGCTCATGCCGGACGCGCGTGGAAGATCGCTGGAAAACACAATGTCCGCCCCAGTATGTGCGGCGGGGAAATCGCGCGCGATTCGCCGGGCAACAGTGATGGCATAGTTCGACCAATGACCAGGGGCCGGCTCCGCGTTGGGAGCGAATGCGAAGCGCGCGTCGGATTTGCGTCCCATGTCCAAGATGCGCACCTGCGCATCCTGGCGCGGCGCCGCGACTACTCCAAGACCATACTCGATTGCGCAGACGATGCCGCGGCCGCCAGCGTAATCCGTGTGCTTGCCGAGAATTTCCAGCCGTCCAGGCACGAAAAATGCGCTGGACCGATCGAGCGCCGTAGGGCGCAAGCCGCGGAGCTCAGCGCTTAACTCTTCCAACAGCGCCGCTTTTTTGGCCGCTTCAGCGGCGCTCATGCCCGCAGAGCGCAGGCGAGTGTCGAATCCGTCCATTTGTCTACCCGCGAGCCGGGGACATCGTTTGGGCACTCGCGATGCGAGCGCAAGGCGAAAGTTCGAGGGCGGTTGCCGTGAAAAAGCTCCGCCTTAAACTGCGCGACAGCTGAAATTCTGATTGACGCTTTCTGACGAGCATTCTTCGCTGCCGTGTACCGCGCGGGCATTATCCTACAACCGCTTCGATTTTGAGGACACGGTTCTTCCAGCCTGCTGAGGGCAGACTGAACAAACCTGCTAAAGATGACCTATCGCGAAGAAGAGAGCGAGCAAGACGATTTCATTGGGTGGCGCGATTTGTTCTACTGGCGGGCTCGAAATTTATCTCAGACCGCGCGCCCAGGCTCAGGACTGGCGCAGTGGCCGGTGATCTGCTCGACGAAAATGCGGTAGAACACCGGAATCAAGGGGCGCTCTGCGCCTTTGATGATGGTTTTCGCGTAACCGGGTTCCCACCACATAACTTTCTGGTGCAATAGTTTGTATGCAAATGCGTGCGCGTCATGCCATTCAGGCGTATCGGGGAGTTCCTCATAACGACCGAGCACGACGACACTCTTCCACTGTGTTGAATTCACCACCTCATCCGCTTCCAGGCATACGAGCGGGTTGGCGCGCATCCACTCGATTTTCTGTCCCACGGTGGAGAAGCTGTAAATGTAGTGGGCGTCGTAGACAAAATAGACGGGAACGATATACGCTTGCGGACCTTGCGTGCACGCCAATCTACCGAGATGCGTTCGAGCCAGCAAGTCCAGACTCGCCTTTCGAGTCATTTCCTGGATCAACATGACGCTTTCCAGTGAATCCTATCGAACGATTCAGCCACGCACCGTCAGGACCGGACACGGTGCGAGCGAAACCACTTTGTGCGCGACGGCCATCGGCAAATGCGTGGCCGCTCCGTAAAGGCCGGTCGGCTTGTGCACTCCGAGGACGATCAACTCCGCGTCGCGCTTGGCCGCAATTTCCAAAATCTTTTCGGCCGGCGCGCCGTATTCCACAACATAATCCGGCACGCACCAGAGCTCGGCTTGCAGCGGCACCAGGTGCCGCAACATCCTCCCGGACGATGACGATAGTTCAGACGGGTGAACCAAGTCGCCCGTTTTTGGCGCGTCAATCACATGCAACAGAGTCAAATATGCCTGACATTCCTGTGCGAGCGAAATGGCATAGGAGGCGGCGGCCTGCGATTCGGGACCAAAATCCGTGGCCAGCAAAATTCGCGTAATCTCACCGCTACTTTTCGGTACGGCAGGGGAGTGCGGCCCGACGGTTAGTACGGGGCACGGCGCCTGCCGAAAAATCTCTTCGGCTGCGGAGCCCAGCAGGAATTTTCCGATTCCAGAGCGCCCGCGGGTCCCCATCACGATCATGTCGATGTCGTGTTCCTGAATGGCGGCCTTGATGTTGGGCCAAAGATCTCCTTCATTGATCAGGATTTCCGGGTGCATGCCCGCAAATGTGTGGACGAGCGCAAATTTCTCCCGCTGCGCTTCAATCTCGGCGATCTTTTCCAAGGCTCTCCAGTTTTCCGGCAGCGTCAAGGTGTTGACAATTGGTGACCGCACATGCAAAGCGTAGAGTTTAGCACCGTAGCGCTTGGCCAACGCGGCAGCATAGGGAGCTGCGGCTTTCGCGGCGTCCGAGAAGTCAGTGGTGAAAAGGATATTCTTGATCTGAATGTGAGTGCCCGTGCTGATCGGTTTCAAGATTGGTTTCATTATTCACCCCCTACACGACTCCAGTTAGCTCCTCAGCGCGTTTGTACGCCGTGACGCCCATCACATTGAGGAGTGATGCCTGTCGCATGCGACGAACCGGGCGCGAGTTACGGTTTAATTCTGTCCGCAGGGTCCGTGGCGCAAAAAAGGCCAAACGGGGATTTGGGGCGGGCGGAGGTGACTGGGGGCTTTATGATTTGGAAGTTCATGCACGGAGGAATCGCGGCACTTGTGGCGGGGTTGGGCGTTTTCTTAATTCTGCGAGTTTATATTGTTCAGGAGCTGCTCGCCGCGCTGTTTCTGTTCAGCCTGGTGTTCGCTGCCGTTGCACTCTTTTGCTTCGCGCTTGTCGTGCTCGATTGGTTCAGCCAAGTTTTAGTCCTCAAGATGCAAAGCGCGGTACGCGCGCACGCCGCTTTAGCCCAGCCACTGCTTATTTTCCGCGAATACGTGGGACGCAAATATTCTTTTGCCGTCCACCACCACTGGGGACATTAGACAGTTGGCGCCTAAAGCCAAGCCTGCCCGCGAAATAGATGAAGACTTTGCCCGTTCGAAATCTTGCCTGTGGATCTCCAGCGTGACCGCCATCACTCCGAACTGTGCCGGCAATCACTGCTTCGCTCTTGCAGGATGATGTATCAATGCGTTGGGAAGAGATGGAGACTGCAAATGGAAGGCAGCCAAAAAGGCGACAGGCCCGAAAGTATGAGGCCAGCCTGCGGTTTGCGCCCAACAAACGTTCCATGGGGTGGGCGTTGTTTGGGTATTACCGTTGCAGGAATCTCTGCCACTTCTCTCCGAGCCGGCGACAATGCGCGAAGCCAGATTGAAGCGCCTGATTGTTCGACGCACCGACCCTCCAGGGCCGGACGTTTCGCAAAGCACTCGCCGGCTCGGTCACCGATTTTGGCGGCATTCAAGTAAGGGGTAAAGATAACTTCGTGATCCATAGAATTTCAAAAGGAGATTAATAATGGCGAATCTGATTCCGCAAGACAATTTCTTCCAGGATCTCTTCGATTTCCGGCGGGATTTCGATCAGATCTTCAATCGTATCGTTCTCGCCAAGCCACTGCTCGGGGAACAATTCGTTCCCAACAAGATGTTTGACTTCCTCCCGTCAATGGAGTCGTACCTCGACAAAGACGCCAAGAAGTTCGTTTGCCGCGTTTCGCTCCCGGGCATTGACGCCAAGGACGTGGAAATCCATACCAAGGACAACCTGCTGACCATCAAGGGTGAGAGGAAAATGGTTCGCACGTCCAAGGAAGTGATGGACGATGAGATCATGTACGGCAAGTTCGAGCGCACGCTCACGCTTCCCGAGGGCGTAGTCGCCGACAAACTCACTGCCGAATATCACAACGGAATGCTGGAAATCAGCGCGCCGGTCGCCGCGGCGGCGATGCCGCGCAAGGTGGAAATCAAAGTTGTGCCGATTTCCAAGCAAATCGCTGCATGAGATTCGGAAAGCGAAAAATGGCCCGGGACGCTTGCCATCCCGGGCCATTTTCTTTTGCGCGCGACTTGTTGGCGTCGCGGAAGATTTTGGGACGGGCTTGTTTTCGCGATGAGTAATTGCGCGTAAACTTAAGGTATTGGGAACCGGCCGAACTTGGGCGCCGGAATGAACAAGACCGAGCGAATCCGAGTCTTTTTGAAAGCCACCCTGGGGATGCGGCTGGCTCTCGGAGCCGCGTTCTGTATCCTCGGATTGGCCTGGTGGTTGAGAAGCCCTTCCAGTATCCACAATCCTCTGCTCTACGGTCAGCTTGAAATGACCAGCGGCATCCTCGCACTGACTTTCGCTGCCGCTGCTGTTGTGCGGTTTCGTGGAACGAGCGAGCGCCTTCCATTAATCCTCACATGCGGTTTTCTCATCATCGGTGCGACACTGGTGAGCGCCAGTTTCGGTTTCTTGCATCTCTTTGGATTGAACCCTGGCTCGAGCCTCCCCGATCCGCTTCCCTGGGTTGTTGGCCGGACTCTGCTTGCGGTGCTGCTTGTGGCGTCTTTGGTCGTAGAGCGGCGTTTTCCCACGTCGCACAGCACCGGCCGCGAGATTGCTCTTGCCCTTCTTGTTGTGTTGCTGCTGACGTCGCTGCTCAGCGCTGCTCACAAACTATTGCCCGCTGAGATGACGCTTTCTCCAAACGGGATTTTCCCTCACCCCGGGAATCTTGTTCCCGCGGGACTCTTCCTGGTGGCGGCCATCGGTTTTCATCGGCGCTTGCGGCACAGCGCCTCGCCCTTTGATTTTTCTCTGTATTTCAGTGCCGTCTTGAATTTGGCCTGTTCTCTAGCTGCCAGCGAGTCGGATTTCAGGCTCGACAGGCCTTTCGTTTTGGCGGAAGTCCTCCAGTTGGCGAGTTACGGAGTGCTGGTCGGCGGCGCTCTTCTTGACAATGTCCGCTTACTCGAGGAAGTGCGCCATCTGGCCGTGAGTGACTCTCTGACGGGACTCGCAAATTACCGGCGTCTTCTGGACGCATTGGAGAGCGAAATCCAGCGTTCAGGCCGCACGGGAAGATGTTTTGCCCTTATCTTGTTCGATCTGGACAGGTTGAAAAAGATCAATGACCGGTACGGGCACTTGGTTGGCAGCCGCGCGCTCTGCCGAATCGCCGACGTGCTTCGCGTTCACTGCCGCGCCATCGACACGGCGGCGCGTTATGGAGGCGATGAGTTCGCTCTTGTCTTGCCGGAAACGGATCTGGCCGCGGCCCGTGAAGTGGCGAATCGCATCTGCGAACGCGTGGCCAGCGACGAGAAGGAACCTGCCATCTCCGTGAGCGCCGGCGTTGCGGTCTATCCTGATGACGGTCCGTCCGTCGAAACGCTTTTCGAAGTGGCCGACCGTGAGCTTTACGACTGGAAGCGCCGTGTTCGGATTCCGCGGAACGCGTCATCGTAGGCTGATGCATCCGCATCGGCCCGCAATACGTCATTCACTCATACCGTAGCGACTCGATCTAGATAAGCGAACGGATTGTGGCGCGGGGGCCAGCGCACTTGCCTGTAACCTTCGCTTGAAAATTCATTGCGTAGAGCGTAACGTTTCGCTCCGCAACTTTAATTCGTAGCTTTATTAGACGGCCATCACTGATTGCTGAATTTGTGGCATGGGGCCCGACTAAAGGTGGAACTCATGAAGAAGTTTGTTCTCATTTTCGCTGTTGCATGCATTTCTTTCCCTGCGTGGGGAGCACAAACGGCGGACATCGCGCGCTGGGAACACGAAGCCCAGAACGTCACCATCATCCGTGATAATTGGGGAATCGCGCACGTCTACGGGAAGACGGACGCAGACGCCGTCTTTGGCATGGAATACGCGCAGGCTGAGGACGACTTCAATCGCGTCGAGACAAATTACATCAACGCAATGGGACGCCTGGCGGAGACGGAAGGGAAGTCCGCAATTTACCAGGACCTGCGGATGAAGCTCTTCATCGACCCTGAGACGCTGAAGAAGCAATACACGGAGAGTCCGGCGTGGCTGAAAACGCTGATGAACGCGTTCGCCGACGGCTTGAACTACTACCTCTACAAGCACCCCGAGGTGAAACCGAAGGTCATCAAGAGATTTGAGCCGTGGATGGCGTTGAGCTTTACGGAAGGAAGCATTGGGGGCGACATCGAACGCGTGAACCTGAAGCAACTCGCGGCGTTCTATGGCAAAGTGCCTGCCAGCCAGACAGATTCTCTGCAGGAAAATGAGGCGGACGCAAGCGAACCTGCGGAGCCGACTGGCTCAAACGGCATGGCCATCGCGCCTTCGAACACAATTGATCACCACGCGCTGCTGCTGATCAATCCGCACACGTCGTTTTATTTCCGGTCCGAACTGCAAATGGTGAGCGAGCAGGGCCTCGATGCCTACGGCGCCGTCACCTGGGGGCAATTTTTCATTTACCAGGGCTTCAACCCGCACGTCGGCTGGATGCACACTTCGAGCGGCGTGGATGCGGTCGACGAATATCTGGAAACGGTGGAGAAGAAGGGCGACCGCTATTATTACAAGTACGGGAACAAGGAGCTTCCGGTCATCGTGAAACAAATCACCGTGCCGTACATCACCGACCACGGCACGGCGGAAAAGAAATTCACCGCGTATTACACCGAGCACGGGCCGGTCATCGGCGAGGAAACGGGGGGCGAGGAAACGGGGGGCGAGCAGAACGGGAAGTGGCTGACCATCCGGCTGATGCAAGAGCCGATCAAAGCGCTCATTCAGTCTTACACGCGCACGAAGGCTACGAACTTCAAATCCTTCCTGCAAACGATGGAACTGCGCGCGGACTCGTCGAACAACACTATCTTTGCTGATTCCGATGGCGACATCGCCTATTACCAGGCCAACTTCATTCCCAAGCGCGACAACGGTTTTGATTTCACCAAGCCAGTGGATGGCAGCGATCCAGCAACAGACTGGCACGGGCTGCTGACGCTTGACGAAACTCCGCACCTGCTGAATCCCAAAAGCGGCTGGATTTATAACTCGAACGACGCGCCGTGGAACGCGGCTGGCGTAGGTAGTCTGAAGAAGACAGATTTTCCCTCGTATGTAGAGAAGGGCGGGGAATCAGCGCGCGGACTCCACGCCGTGAGGGTTCTCGGGAACAAGAAGGATTTCACGCTCGATTCGCTGATAGGCGCGGCGTTCGATAGCTATCTTCCGTGGTTTGAAAAAGCCATGCCTGCGCTAATAAAGGCGTGGGATCAGGACGCTGACTCGGATCCACTAAAAGCGAAATTAGCGGAACAGATCGCGGTTCTGCGCAAATGGGATTACCGCTGGGGAGTGGATTCGATTCCGACTTCGCTCGCCGTTTTTTGGGGTGAGGATACCATGCGTCGCGTGGGCCGCGACGCGAGAGTCGCGGGTATTCCCGTGTACGATTACGTCGGCAGCAAAGTGCCCGCGGAGCAATTGTTGCAATCGCTCGCGGCCGCGTCTGACCGGCTCACGGCGGACTTCGGGACTTGGAAAACTCCGTGGGGCAACATCAATCGTTTCCAGCGCCTCGACGACGATATCTTTACGCACTTTGACGACTCGAAACCAAGCATTCCCGTCGAGTTCACTTCGTCGATGTGGGGTTCACTGGCATCTTTTGGCGCGCGTCCGTACCCGAATACGAAGAAATGGTACGGCACCAGTGGAAATAGTTTCGTCGCAGTGGTTGAATTTGGGAAGACCGTGCGCGCCCGGGCTGTGACGGCGGGCGGCGAAAGCGGCAATCCAGCGTCTCCTCATTTCGACGATGAAGCCGAACGCTACGCCACCGGCAACCTGCGAGAAGTGTACTTCTACCGCGAACAGCTCAAGGGCCACACGGAGCGAACCTACCATCCCGGAGACTAGGTGTCGTTTTTTTTCGGAGGCTGGATAGTTGGGGCATTTGGGGAGTCGATGACGTGATGAAGATACTGTGTCTGTGGTGCGCAATTCTGCTGATGACGATGCCGGCGAAGGCATCCGATCTACAGAAAAAAATCGAGGCGCTGGCGGCGTCGTATCAAGGCCACGTGGCCTTGTATGCGAAAAATTTAACGACAGGCGAAACCGTTTCGCTTGATCCGGAGCGCCCGGTGCAGACGGCTTCGGTTATCAAGTTGCCGCTGATGCTGCAGGCCTTCGAGCAAGTAAAGGCGGGGAAGTTGAATCTCTCAGCGCCCGTGGTGCTGGCGAAAGGTAACCAGGTTCCCGGCTCCGGCATCCTCAACCTGATGGATCCTGGGCTCACGCTGACGTTGAAAGACACGATTACGCTCATGATGACGCTCAGTGACAACACTGCCACCAACATGGTGATCGATGTCGTTGGACTCCCCCCGACAAATGAAATGCTGGCTCGCATGGGACTGCACAACACTTATTTCTACAAGAAAGTTTTCAAGCCGGCCGAAGGTCCGATGCCGCCCGATCAGAAGCAGTTCGGTTTGGGTAAGACAACCGCTGAGGAAATGGCGAAAGTCATGGAGAGCATCTACCGCTGTGACATGGGCGACCGCGGACTCTGCCTGCAGATGATCACCATCATGCGCAACCAGCAATATCGCGACATGTTACCGCGGTACCTGGAAAGGGCCGACGCCAGTGAAGACCTTTCCGCGATTGCCGACAAGATCGGCGCCCTCGATGATGTGCGCAACGATGTCGCGCTGGTCTACACGCAACGCGGCCCCGTGATCATTTCCGTCTTCACGTATGACAACTCGGATAAATCCTGGACTCCCGAAAATAAGGCTGAGATTTTGATTGGACGGCTGGCGCAGGTTATTGTGAACACATGGTCGCCAGAAGGTCTCGCGGCGAAAGTCACGGAGCCAGTCGGGACGCCAGCCGCGAAATAGGCCGAGTGGGGAAACGCTTGCTTTCACTTCGACGGATTAAAATACGGAGGCATTGAATGAATATTCTAGCGGCCATCAAACGCGAAGAGCGAAGAATCGAAAAACAGTTGGGCAAGTTGCAGCACGAGTTGGACGGAGTAAGAGCCGCAGCGAAGGCACTGGGACGCTCTGCGGACCGCGAACTAACCAACGTCAAGAAGCGCGTGTTGTCCGCGGCAGGGCGAGCCAAGATTTCCAAGGCTGCCAAGAAGCGCTGGGCAAGAGTGAAAGCGCAAGCGAAGAAGGCGGTGAGCTAGTTGCGATGATTTGTCGATGGAGAGTCAAGGAAGCGGTTTCTTCAAGGCTTCCTCGATGCCAGCCTCCACGAGTGGCGCCATGATTTGGTATCCCGCCTTGTTCGGGTGCACACCGTCAAGACTCAGCTCCGGTTTAAGGCCGCCGTCGCTCGTGGCCATGCTGGAATAGTAGTCGACGTAAACGAAGCCATTTTTCGCGGCGTATTCTTTGATCCATGCGTTTAGAGCTCTAATCTTAGGGGCAGGGTCAAGACCCGGGCGCCACGGAAAATCGCTCGCCGGCAATACAGCACACAATACGAGGCGAATCTCATTCGCTCGGGCCAGATCGCTCATGGATGCGATATTGTTCTCGATGTCGCGCGGAGTTGTCTTCCCCGTGTTCTCCGCGATGTCATTTGTGCCCGCCAGTAAGACGACCACTTTGGGTTGCAAATCGATGACGTCTTGACGAAAGCGCACCAGCATCTGCGGCGTGGTCTGCCCGGAGATTCCGCGATTGATATACGGCTTGTCAGGGAAAAACTCAGCGCGATCCGGAGACGTTGCCGATTCCTTGCGTCCCCAGCCTTCCGTGATGGAATCTCCCATGAACACGACGCGCGTCTCGCCCGGAGCAGGCGGCGGCAACTCCTCATCGGCGTCACGGTATCTCGAGAGGAAAGGCCAATCGTTGAGTGCGCGCTCGAGTTGCGACATTTGACCCCGAGTCGACTGTTGTGCTGCCGGCGCTGCCGGCTTCTGATCCCGAACAGGCGTTGCGACTGCCGAAGCCTGCGAAAAAGCGAACTGAGGAACCAGGAAAAACGCAACGAGCAGGAAATAGCCAGGCGCGCAGGAAAAGTTCTTTTTTCTGTTCACTGAATCCTCCCACTTTCGGTGGCGCATGTGAGTCATGCGGAGATGAGGAAGAGCGGGTCGCCGAGCTTGCCGGTGTAACGCGGGCGGTAACGCTGCGTGTTGTAAAGCTTCTCAACGTCCACCGTGCGCGGGCCCAGCGCTGGATCGGGCAACGGAGCATGGGCGTAACGCCCTTCGCGCACCGCGACCATTTTGCCGAACGCTTTTGCCGCGAAGAGGTCGAGCGCGAGATTCGCGAACGTCGTGGCCACCACCTGATCCACGGCGTCCGGATCGCCGCTGCGCAGGTCGTATGTCAGATTGCTCGTCATGGTTTCTTCCCCGGTACGCTGGTGGAGGACTTCCGCAAGTGCGTGGCCGACGTCGACTTTCTTGCGATGCCCGTACGCGTCAGCCTCGCCGAAATCTTCAACATCGTGTCCCGTCCACACAGCGCCTTCCGAAGCAATTACGAACGAATAGTTGCTGGGATTGCCGCGCTTGTCTTCCACGAGCAGCCGCACCAGCAGATCGAGATCGAAAGGGTATTCCGGAATCACGCAGCGGGCGGAAGTGACGTAAGCCGTGTACAGCGCAGTGAAGCCCGCATCGCGTCCGAAGATGCGGAAAATGCCGATGCGCTCGTGCGAGCCGAGCGTGGTGCGCTGCCGCGACACCAGTTCCTTCGCGCGCGTGATCGCCGTCGAAAATCCCACACAGTACTCCGTGCCGCGCACGTCGTTATCC
>DATGJE010000363.1:0-2871 GCA_035295305.1 Candidatus Acidiferrales bacterium
TCGCCAATCCACTTTCCCATCAGCCCCGGATGGCCGGCGTTCTCCGCGTCTGCCTGCAACAGAATCATGTAATAGCGCAAGCCGACGAGTACGGTCACAAGCGCGGACCAGCGGAACCATGTCATCGCCCGCGACATCAGCACTGGGTAAACTTTTTTGCGCGTTGCGTCGTCGAGCGACTTCATCGCCGGCCCGCCAATCAAATTGAAAAAATACAGAAGGCCAATCCAGATGATGCCCGAGACGAAATGAATCCAGCGCAGCACGATTTCTTCATTGGTTACCGCGCCCTGGGGAAAGCTGAAATGCGGCGCGAGATTTGCGAAATGCGTGACGGAATGCAACCAGATAGAACCGGCTATCATTATGAATCCTCCCGAGAAAACAGAATCGTTGTGCTCCCAAGCGGCGCCGCTAACTACGCTAAGGAATGCGAAACGGGATGTCAATCTTTGGAAGCGCGGCCGCTACCTGCGTGCTGCAAACGTTCTAGCGCCCATTGCGCATGTTCCGGGATGATCGCGTCGTCGCCGGTTGCTAATTGCTCGAGGCGCCGAATGATCGGGCTGTATGCTGGATTTTCAGGAGTGATGCGCGAATTGCCGAGGGCCACGCAGACATTGCGAATCAATCCGCGCCATTTGGTGCGTTTGACAGGGCTGCCTCGAAACGCTTTGCGAAATTCCTCTTCATCGAGCGACAGCAGCCAATCGAGCGCCGGCGCGAAAAGTGCGCCGTCCGTCTTTTCAGTCGACGCAGAACCTTGATTCGCGGCTGTATCGCAAGCGTTCGCGGTGATTCTTCGCGGCAGGAATTCCGCGATTCGTGTCGCGGGCGCCTTGCGGTTCCACGGGCAAACATCCTGACAAATGTCGCAACCGAAAACCATGTTGCCCATGGCGGGCCGGAATTCCTGCGGTATCGAACCGCGAAGCTCAATCGTCAAATACGCGATGCATCGCCGCGCGTCGAGCACGTATGGCGCGACGATTGCTTCCGTGGGACATGCGTCAATGCACCGGCGGCAACTGCCGCACATATCCGCGGGCGGCGGCGCTCCGCGCGGAAGGCTCGGCGCCAATTCCAGATCCGTCAGAATCACGCCGAGAAACAGCCAAGACCCGAGTTGCTGATTAATCAGGCAGGTATTTTTCGCCAGCCAGCCAAGACCTGCATACTTCGCAGCGACGCGTTCCAGCACCGGCCCCGTGTCGACGTACGAGCGCGCTTGAAAGGCGCTGCCGAATTCCGCGCGCATCCACGCGAGCAGTTCCTCAAGTTTGCTTTTCATCACATCGTGATAATCGTCGCCCCACGCATAACGCGAAATCCAGCCGCGCGGCTTGCGCGGGTCAGCTTCATCGATTTCATCAACTTCATCAAGCGTCGCCGCAATTGCATCCGCGTTCGTTGAATAAGGCTCCGCCGCGTTGTAATTCAGGGCGCAGACAATCACCGAGCACGTTCCCGGCAGCACGTTCTCCGCGCTCGCACGCCGCGCATCGTGCAAATAGCGCATTTCGCCTGCGTAACCGCGTTCGAGCCATTCCGGCAAACGGCGCAGCTCTTCGAATTCTTCAGCGGGTGCGACGCCGCACAATTCGAATCCGAGTGAGCGTGCGTGTTCCACCAGTCGGCGGGTCTGCAACGGCTCAGCCGTTCTCATTTCATGCGCTCCTGCAAGCGCTTATCATGCCTGAAAATTGGCCGGCGGGAGCAAGCGTTACTCGCCGCGCATTTCGCTGAAGCGCGCTGGCATGGCCGCACAAGCGTTGATACAATCCGAGGCATGGCAAACTGGCGGCAGATTCAGGGACGCATTCGCCGGGCGCGCACGAGCGCTGACCCGCTGGCGAAGCTGACGGAATTGTTTCAGAAGACGCGCGATGCGATGGTCGCGTTCGAAGCGGCGGCTCTCGAAGAGAAGGCTGGGCGAACCGACGAGGCGATACGCTGGTACACAGTGGCTGCTGAACGTTTCCGCCGCGCCGATTGGCGGCTGAAGGCCGCTGAAGCGCTTACTCGCCTCGGCGCACCTGTGCCGGAAGCAGTGAGCAGTTTACCGGCGGCGTCCACTTCCGATTCTGCTTCTGTTCCAGAGGAAAACGAAGTTTCCGGAAACATTGCGCCGCCTGCCGAACGCGAACTGGGTGCTGAGAACGAGGATTCTGGTGAGCTTGGTGGCTCCGCTGATTCAGAAATGGCGGCGGAGATTTCTACGCCAGCGACGAAGGAAGGCGCTACGCCTGCGCGTACGGGCGAACGTCACGGCCGTCGCCGTGGACGCCGCGGCGGACGGCGGCACAAGCGGCACGGTGCGGCAGCATCGCCCGGAGCTGCTGCGGGAGCCGCGAAACCGTCAGAAGCATCCGCGATGCTGCGCACACCGGCGTCGCGTGCGCAAGGCACGCCACGCCTGGCCGAATCTGTTTTCGCTACGCCAAGCCGCTCGGCATCCGAGGCGGAGGCGCGGCCGGAATCGGCAATCGCACGATTCGTTCCCGAGCCTACTGGCCCGCTCGTCGAACGCTCCACGTATATTCGCGCCGGCGATCCCGCCCTCGCGTCGCGATTCGCGCAACTGGAATCCATGCTGCGGCGCTTGATCTCCGCGCCGCTCCATCGAGTGGATGAACTGGAAGACGCGCCGGCGGGCCCAGGAGTTTTTTTGCTCTCGGATTCCGATTTGATGACTAACTACTACGTGGAGGCGTGCCAGACACTGCGCATCGGCACCAGCCAGCTCGCGCGCGCAGGACGCGCCGGCCGTGGCGCGCGCACCGAGGGAAAAGCTTCGCTGCGGGCGCAGATGGCCGAGCACCTCTCGATCAACGACACGCAAGTGACCGCGTATCTCGCGAAGCATTGCGT
>DATGJE010000364.1:0-5292 GCA_035295305.1 Candidatus Acidiferrales bacterium
GAAGTTCGCTGGGCTCCGGACAGCCGACGATTGGTTTATGTTTCGGATCGCGACGGCGTGCCGCATCTTTTTCTTTACGATTTTGCGACGAGCAAGGAAACGCGGCTGACACATGACTCTGGAGCCGATGCAGCGCCGCGATTTTCGCCGGATGGCAAGATGCTGGCTTTTGAGCGCGACGGGCGCGAGTTGCGAGTGATGGATTTGGAGTCGAAGCAGGAACGCGCGATTGCCAGCGGACATTTCGGAAGGCCGCCGTTTGAGACGGAAGGGCCGCTGGTGTGGTCGCCGGACGGGAAATGGATCGCGTACATAGATATCGCGGATAATTTGTTTCGCAACGTGTGGGCCGTGCCGGCGGCGGGCGGCGAAGCGCGGCCTGTGAGCTTTCTTCCGGATGTATTCAGCGGCTCGGTGGCGTGGAGTCCGGATGGCACGTATGTGCTTTTCAATGCTGGGCAGCGGACGGAAATGGGCCAGATCGCGCGCGTGGATTTGATTCCGCACGCGCCGAAATTCCACGAAGACGAATTTCGCGATTTGTTTAAAGAGACGCCGAAGAATCCGGTGGGAAATGCGAAGACGGCGGTAGCGGATGCAGATGAAAAAGCAAAAGCGACGGCGGCAAAACCGGTGACGATTGACTGGGACGGCATTCGCGACCGGGCATCGCTGGTGGAGACGGGACTCGACGCGGGCTCGGAGACGATCAGCCCGGATGGGAAGTGGCTGCTGCTGAACGCGTCGGTGGCGGGACAGGAGAATCTCTATTTGTATTCACTGGATGAACTGGCGAAAGAGCCGCGGGTGGCGCGACAACTGACGTCAACTCCCGGGCCGAAAGCGGACGCGCAATTTTCTCCAGATGGCAAGGAAGTGTATTACCTGGATCGCGGGACGATACAAGTGGCGACGGTCGAGAGCCATCAGGCGAAGCCGTTGGCGGTGACGGCGGAGATGGATGTGGATTTCGCACGAGAGAAAGTGGAGATGTTCGACGAGGCCTGGACGTATCTGCGCGATTTCTTTTTCGATCCGAATCACAATGGCGCGAATTGGGATGAAGTGCGCAGCGAGTACGAGCCACGCGTGGAAGCGGCCGCGAATTCAGACGAAGTGCGGCGGCTGATTTCACTGATGCTGGGAGAGCTGAATGGATCGCACTTGGGGATTTCCGGCGCGGAGAGGCCGCAACCCAGCGTGGGGCGAATCGGTTTGGATTTTGATCGCGCCGAAGCGGAGAGCTCCGGGCATCTGCGCGTGACGAATATTCTTCCGCTTGGGCCCGCAGAACTGGCAGGCGGAATCAAGACGGGAGAATACTTGACAGCGGTGGACGGGGAGGCGATTGGAGCGCATACAAATTTGGACGCGCTGCTCGAACACAAAATCGGGAAGCGGGTGGCATTGACGATGGCGAGTTCGGCGGATGGAGCCGATGCGCACACGGTGATCGTGCAACCGGTGACGACTTCACAGGAAAAGGAATTGTTGTACCACCAGTGGGTGGAGAAAAACCGGGCATACGTGGAAAAAATCAGCAATGGGAAACTGGGGTACGTTCATATTCCGGACATGGGCGAGAGTTCGCTGCAGAATTTTTATCTGGATTTGGATACGCAGAACCGTTCGCGCGAGGGCGTGGTAATCGACATTCGCAGCAACACGGGCGGGTTTGTGAATGCGTATGCGCTCGACGTGCTGTCACGAAGACCGTATTTGTCGATGACGCCACGAGATTTTCCGACAGCGCCGGCGCGTTCGGAATTGGGGCAGCGTTCGCTAGAGCTTCCGACGATTTTGGTGACGAACCAGCATTCGCTTTCCGACGCCGAAGATTTCACGGAAGGATACCGCTCCATGAAGCTGGGAAAAGTGGTGGGCGAGCCGACAGCGGGCTGGATCATTTACACTTCGGGGACGCAGTTGATTGACGGGTCGTTTCTGCGGTTGCCATTTATCCGGATTACGGCGGCGGATGGAACGCCGATGGAATTGCATCCGCGGCCGGTGGATTTTTTGGTGAAGCGGCCGATGGGGGAGAGCTACACGGAGCACGATGTGCAGCTGGACACGGCGGTGCGGGAATTGTTGAAGGAGATCCCAAACAGCGCGCGGCCGCAAATGTGATTGACAGGATTTTCGCGGAAGAGCGAGGACGAGCCGGGCAGCCAAGGGGCGAGCAAACGAACGCAGGAGCCAATCCGGATTGGGAATCGCTGCGGATGCTGATGGTGGCTGAGCAAATTCGCAAGCGAGGAGTCCGTTCGCCGAAAGTACTGGCGGCAATGGAGCGGGTGCCGCGTCATTTATTCGTGCCGGAGGAACTGGCGGCGCGTTCGTACAACGATGAGCCAGTGCCGATTGGGGAACGGCAAACGATTTCGCAGCCGTACATGGTGGCGGCGATGACGGAGGCGCTGGAACTTGAAGGAAACGAGCGCGTGCTGGAAATTGGCGCGGGATCGGGGTATCAAGCAGCGATTTTAGGGGAGCTAGCGCGCGAAGTGATTACTATCGAAGCGCGAGCGGCGCTTGCGGACGCCGCGCGGGAACGGTTGGCGAAGCTGGGTTACGCCAATGTTCGCGTTGTCACAGGCGATGGGACGCATGGATGGGCGGAAGGCGCGCCGTTCCATGCGATTCTGGTTGCGGCGGCGGCACCGCAGGTTCCCGCGCCGTTAATCGAACAGCTCGCGGAAGGCGGACGGATGGTGATTCCCGTGGGCAAAAGCGACCGGCAGATGCTGACGCGCATCCGCAAATCTGGCGGCCAGATTGTGCAAGAGCAACTCTTCCTGTGCCAATTCGTGCCACTGCAGGGCGAGCATGGCTGGCCCGCCAGTCCCGCCGAATGAACGCGCGCCCCGGGCTTTCCATAATCATTCCTGCGTACAACGAAGAACGGCGACTGCCTCGGACGCTCGAGTGCGTGAGGGGATATTTGCGCGGCGAGCAGGCTGGAACGGAAGTAATTGTGGTCGATGACGGGTCGAGCGATGGGACGGCGGAATTGGTGGAGCGGATGCGGGCGGAGATGCCGGAGCTGCGATTAGTTTCGAACGAGCAAAATCGCGGGAAAGGCTACAGCGTGCGGCACGGAATGCTGGAAGCGCGCGGGCGCGTGGCGCTGTTCACGGATGCGGACCTGTCCGCGCCGATTGAGGAGGCGGGGAAATTGCTGGAAGCGCTGGAAGCGGCGGACGTCGCGATTGGTTCTCGGGCCGTGGATCGCCGTTTGATCGAAGTGCATCAGTCGAAAGCACGAGAGCTCGCCGGGATTTTGTTCAACTGGATGGTGCGTCTGTTTACGGGCTTGCGATTTCAAGATACGCAGTGCGGATTCAAAGCGTTTGCGATGCCCGAAGCGCGGATCGTCTTCGAGCAGCAACGGATCGAGGATTTCGGATTCGATCCGGAGATATTGTTTCTGGCGCAGCGGCACGGATTACGAGCCGTGGAAGTGCCGGTGCGTTGGGCACATGATTCAGCGACGAAAGTCCACGTGGTGCGCGACAGCGCGCGAATGTTCGCGGACCTTCTAAGAATTCGCTGGAACGCGCTCGCGGGACGCTATCCGCGGCGAGGAAAATAATCAGAACTGAAAATTCACGCCATCCGGCACCAAGGATTACATGGACGGCCGGCCCTGCGCGGTTGGCGGAAGCAGTCCGTTGAGGCGCAGATACATGGCCGCCTGGCTGTAATGGTCGAACAAATCATTGGTGAGCGTGATCATCACGGCCGCACGAGGTTGGGACCCACGGAAAAACGGCACGGATTCGCCTAGTTTGGAATCGTCGATCTTCGCCAGAGCGTCGTTGCAAAAGTCGAATGACGCTTTCAATGCATCGACCAGCTTGTCCTTCCCGTCGGTGTCGGAGACTGTCGGCCGCTCGGCAGGCTTCGTTCCGGAGATCGCGGAACACAAACCGAAGTTCGAACCTTGCAAGTGCACGATCAAGTGGGCGAACGTCATCTGCTTGGGTGTTGGCTGGAAATTGTATTTATCCGCGGGCATTTCTTCGGCGGCAGCGGTCAAAATTTTCGCGCGCTGAGCCACGATTTTTTTCACCGTGTCGGAGACGGGGTTCGAAGACGATTGCGCGCTGACGGCGAGAGGCATGCAGACGACGACGATGGCGCACAGCAGAAAACGTTTCATGGCAAATCCTCCTTTTTGAAAAACGGTTCAAAATAACCGGGGAAGCATAGTCCCGGGGATATAGGGGCAACAAGAGATTTTCGACGAGCAGTACCGGAATGCTTTGTTTTACAAAGTACTTGACAAGATACGATTTTATGCTAGGCTTTGGTTATGCGTTCGACGGATCCACTGCGCCGTACCGATGCACCGGTCGCGATTGACGACCACGCACGGGAGAATCTGCGCTTCATTCGGGAAACGATGGAGCGGGCCGGGTCGTTTACGGCCGTTCCGGGGTGGGGCGGAGTGGTGCTGGGAATTACAGCGCTGGGAGCGGCCGTGGTTGCGTCGCGGCAAGCGAGCTCTGAAGCATGGCTCACTGTCTGGCTGATTGAAGCGGCGATTGCCATTGCGATAGCGGGCTGGAGCACGCTGAGCAAGGCAAGGCGCGCGCACGATTCGCTGCTGACCGGGCCGGGACGCAAATTCGCGCTGAGTTTTGTGCCCCCGGTTTTCGCGGGTGCCATTCTCACCTACGTTTTGTATCACTCTGGATTTGTGGCGGCGATTCCGGCGACGTGGCTGCTGCTCTATGGGACGGGCGTGGTGACGGGCGGGGCATTTTCGATCCGCGTGGTGCCGTTCATGGGATTGTGCTTCATGGTGCTGGGGACGGTGGCATTTTTCTGTCCCGCGGGATGGAGCGACGCGCTGCTGGCAATTGGGTTCGGCGGATTTCACATCGTGTTTGGGACGGTGATTGCGAGGAGTTACGGTGGGTAAATCGGCGGCGGTGCGCGCATCGCGCGAAGGGAAATCGGAAAGGCAGGAACTGGAGACGGTGCGAACCCGGCCGGCGGAGGAAGCGGCGCGTTCTCTCGACCGGATTATCCACGAACGGACGCGGCTGGGGATCATCAGCGCTCTGGCCGTGAACGCGACGCTGAGCTTCAACGAATTGAAGAAGCTGGTGGGCGCGAGCGACGGAAATTTGAGCGTCCACGCGCGCAAGCTGGAAGATGCGGGTTACATTGCGTGCACAAAATCTTTTGCGGGGCGGCTGCCGAAGACGGAGTTTCGTTTGACTACGCCAGGGCGGCGCGCTTTGGAGCATTACCTGGACCATATGGAAGCGTTAATCCGCG
>DATGJE010000365.1:0-3296 GCA_035295305.1 Candidatus Acidiferrales bacterium
CGATTTTCTCACCATCGACGGAAACGAAGGCTTTGTCTATGAGGGAGAGATTCCGCTCGCGCGGCCCCAAGCGCCCAAGGCTTATTCCGTGGTGCTGACGTGGGCCGATAAGATTCGCCGGTTGGGCGTGCGGACCAACGCCGATACTCCCGTTGACGCGCGACGTGCCCGCGAAATGGGCGCGGAAGGCATCGGACTGTGCCGCACGGAGCATATGTTTTTCAAGGACTTTGAGCAGCCCGAGAAAAGCATCGAGAGGCAGTTGGCCATACAAGAAATGATCGTCGCCGATGACAAGGCGGCACGGCAGCGCGCTCTCGATAAGCTCTTGCCTTTCCAGCGGCGCGATTTTATTGGCATTTTTGAAGCTATGAACGGACTGCCGGTAACGATTCGCCTGGTCGATCCGCCGCTGCACGAATTTGTGCCGCACGAACGCGCCAAGCAGGAAGAATTGGCCAAAAAAATAGGCATACCGGTCGAGACAGTGATTCGCCGCGTCGAGCAACTCCACGAGTCGAACCCGATGCTGGGTCATCGCGGCTGCCGTTTGTGCATCACCTATCCCGAAATCCTCGAGATGCAAGTGCGCGCGATTATCGAGGCCGCGATTGAATGCCAGAAACGCGGCGTTAAAGTATTCCCTGAGATCATGCATCCGCTGGTCATGGACAAAAAAGAGTTGAAAATTTTGGAACTCGAGACGCGGCGAGTGGCGGACGCGCTCATCGCGAAACATAAAGTAAAACTTAACTATCTGGTGGGCACGATGATCGAGTTGCCGCGCGCGGCGTTGCTCGCGGATCAAATCGCGGAAGTGGCGGAGTTCTTCTCGTTCGGCACAAACGATCTGACGCAGACGACAATGGGCCTATCGCGCGACGACGCGGGACGATTTCTGCCCGAGTATGTGGACGAAAAGAAAGCCGGAATTTTTGCCGCGGACCCGTTCCAGACGCTCGACCAGGCGGGCGTGGGAATGTTGATCGAGTGGGCGATTGCGCGCGGCAGAGAAACGCGGCCGAAATTGAAAGTGGGGATTTGCGGGGAGCATGGCGGGGACGCGCCGAGCGTGAAGTTCTGCCATAAGGTGGGAATGAACTACGTCAGCGCGTCCCCGTTCCGCGTGCCGATTTCGAGATTAGCCGCGGCGCAGGCGGTGATTGAAGAGAAAGCCGCGAAGAAGAACGGGAAACGCGGAGCGCGATGAGCTCTTCGGCATTTGTAATTGGCATTTGCGGCGGAACGGGATCGGGAAAAACCACGATCACGAACCGGCTCTCGCGAGTGCTTGCCGACAGCGGAGTGCTCGTCCTCCAGCAGGATCACTACTACAAAGACTTGTCGCATTTGCCCCTCGAGGAGCGTTCCCAGCATAATTTCGATCATCCGAACGCGCTCGATACAGAACTGTTTATCGAGCACGTCAAAAAGTTGAAAGACAGGAAATCCATCGAGCGGCCCGTTTATGACTTCACGCAGCACCGGAGGGTTCAGGAAACGGCGCGGCTGGAATCACAGCCGGCGATTCTGGTGGAGGGAATACTGATTTTCGAGAACGACGCGCTGCGGAACCTGATGGACATCAAAATATTCGTCGACACGGACGCTGACCTCAGATTTATCAGGCGGCTCGTGCGAGACATACGCGACCGCGGGCGCACACTTGAATCCGTTGTCGAGCAATATCAGAAGACGGTGAGGCCGATGCATCTGGAATTCGTCGAACCGAGCAAAAGGTATGCCGACATTATTATCCCGGAAGGCGGACACAACGAAGTGGGGATCGATTTGGTGCTTCAGAAAGTGCGGTCCCTGATTTCGAAATAGACCGCGGCGCGAACTTCAGGAACTGCTTTAACTGTCCCTTACGTGCGCATTTTCAGGAAGAAGTAAAGTCCCGCAAAAGCAAAAATCGCGTCGGGCGCCCATGCCGCAAGAAATGGAGGCAATTGTCCTACGGCGCCCATCGCTTCGAACAGGGCGGCGGTCGCCCAGTAAACGATTCCGATCCCCACCGCAAGAGCCAACCCTCCCATTGCTCCGCGCGCGCCCACCAAAAAAGCAAATGGCATCGCAAGGAACATGATGATGGCGGTGATCAGCGGAAACGCGAACTTCTTGTGCCATTCCACGGAGAGCCGCGAAGTATCAAAGCCAGCCTTCTGCAGCCCGCGAATGTAATTCCTCAGTTGCCACCAATTCATCTGGTAGTACTGGAACACCTCGCGCTTGAAATAGGACGGCGGCTCGGAGATATCCTGAAGCGAAGCGACGCGGAATGGGGCGTAGTGCGTTATGGAAGACCCGCTGAAATCCCGGACCCAGCCGTTTTCGAGGACCCATGCGTTCAGGCTCGGCTCCCACGACGCGCGGCTCGCGTAGACGCGGCGGCGAACTTGAAAACTCGCGGGATCGAGTTCGAAAACGTTCAACCCGCCGAACAAATTGTGATCGGGATCGAAGAGCTGGTAATTGTAGATCTTGCCGCTTTCTCCGAAGATCCACTGGTGAGCCGGTTCGTAATAGGTTTGCGCTGGGCGGCCTTTGATCTGGTCGTGAATCGCGTCCTGGCGCTGATTGGCGTAGGGAAGGAAGGTGTCATCGAGGAGGAACATGGCTCCCGCGAGCACTACGCCGGCCAGGATCAAAGGGAGCGCCAGCCGAAATAGGCTGATGCCGCAAGCCTTGAATGCGGTTACCTCGTTATTTTTCGAGAGAATGCCCAGCGTAATCAGTGTGGCTACCAAGGCTGCCAAGGGCAGAAGTTGGTAGACCATCATGGGCAGAAGATGCAGGAAGTAACTCGCGACCATAAAAACCGAGATGTGGTTTCGCGAAATGTCGCCGAGCAAATCGAAAAGCGTGAACGCGTCGAACAGAATCATGAATCCGACCAGCATCAGCACAAGCCAATAAATAAAAGTGCGGAGAAGATAGACGTCGAAGATCAAAGGAAACGCGCTCGTCTTATAACTCGCTGGCCGCGTTTCGCCGACGTACAGAGGCGCGCGGCCATTCGGCAACGGTGCCGGCGCGGCTGCCGCGGGGCGACGTTTGCCGCCGATATTGCGAAGGAAAACGTGGCGAAGGTGGTCGAGCCATCGCGCCTCCGGACGTATCTGCTCGATGCGGCGCAGCAGAATTAGCCCGACGAGCAACGTCGCGATATTGGCCGTCCAGACGCCGAGAGCCGGCGTCACAGAACCTTGCTCAGCGAGATGGACGCCAGTGACAAACAGCAGATAGTAGGCGCAAATTAACAGCACGGTAAGTATGAAGCCTGCGGCGCGGCC
>DATGJE010000366.1:0-2491 GCA_035295305.1 Candidatus Acidiferrales bacterium
GGGAAATAAGGTCCTGATGAACCGGCTCCTTCCTGGTTCATCGTGGCGGGCGCTATCACCGGATTCGTGATTTGATACGAACGCTGCCACTGAACGCTGCGCGTCCACCACGCGCCGTAAGACAGCGCGGCGAAAACAACCAGAATCACGGCCCAGCGCAGCGGAGATGCAGAACCTAACAAAGCGAGCCATTTCCTGCGATTCGCGTAACTGCCGAGAAGCAAAATCACGCCGACGAGCGACGCGATTATGTGCACGTAAAGAATTGGGAAATCGTTGCGTGGCGTGCCGGTGAAAATCAACGCGAGGCCAATCACGCCGCCAAGTGCCAGCAGACTCCATCCGGCGCGATCTGCAAGCGTTGAGTTGCGCCAAATATTTCCGAAGAAACAAAAGAGGAGAAATAGAAAAGCGATTCCCGCTGCGAGGTGGAGCACGACGAAAACGTAGTAATGGATGGTTGGGGTCGGCCAAGCGAAGTCGTACAGGGCGGTGAAAAAGAGGATCAGTATGAGCCCTAGGCGAAGTCTCTTCATGAGTTTCGAAATTGTATCTGGAAAATGCCTAATCCGCCGTCTAACAGGCTGCCGGAGATCGCATAAGCCCATTGAAATCTTGCAATAGTCAGGAAAGCCCTGCGAGGCAGGAGTTAACCGAATTTACAGGCGCGCTGCAATAATGGAAAACCATTATGCGGCCGGATTCCAGGTTTTTGTCGAGCAGCCGTTTGCCCCGGTGATACACTCGGCGTTTTTGAGGGCATAGAGGGGGGACACGGTGCCGCAACACGCGCAGAGCCAGAAGAAAAGCATGACTTCCCTTTCCGCCACCGAGATGGCTGCGGCCATTCGGCGAAGAGAAATATTGCCGACGGAGCTCTTGGAAGCTCATCTGGAGCGGATCGCACGGCTGAATCCACAGTTGAACGCGTTCGCCTATGTCGACGAGGAAGGTGCACGGCAACAAGCGAAGGAAGCGGATGCGGCGCTGGTTAAGGGAAGCGAGATCGGGCCGCTGCATGGCGTTCCGCTCAGCATCAAGAGTTCGATCGACGTGGCAAGATGGCCATGCGACTGCGGGTCGCGATTGCGCGCAGGATACGTCGCGGAACATGACGCCACGCTTGTCGCGCGGCTGCGGCAGGCTGGGGCCATTTTTCTCGGGAATACGAATACGCCTGAGCTTCTGATGGCTTACGAAACGGACAATGCCGTACGCGGGAGGACGAATAATCCGTGGGACCTTGAGCGCACGCCGGGCGGTTCGAGTGGAGGCGAAGCGACAGCCATAGCGGCGCGTTGCTCGGCAGGAGGCGTGGGGAGCGACGGCGGCGGCTCGGTTCGCGTTCCGGCGCATTTCAGCGGGATCTGCTGCTTGAAACCGACTCCCGGACGGATTCCTGCGACTGGACACTTCCCCGTTTCGAGTGGGCCGTTCGCTCTCCTGGGAGTGGTGGGGCCAATGGCGCGCACGATGCCTGATTTGGAGATTCTCTTCGAAGTGATGGCGGGGCTCGATTATCAGGATCCGTCGTCCGCGCCTGTTCCTCTTCGACGGCCAAGCGATGCGGAGCTTGAGCAATTGCGCGTGGGATTTTTTGAGGAAGACAGTGTAACGCCGGTGACGCCGGAGACTCGCGCGGCGGTGCGAAATGCGGCGAGTGCGTTGAACGCGGCGGGAATGACAGTTGAGAAATTTCTGCCCGAAGGATTGCAAGAAGCACGGCGACTTTGGTGGAATCTTTTTGGCCGCGCGGGAGGGCTTGTGTTGAAGCCTCTCTTGGAAGGCCAGGAATCCCAGTTGAGTCCGATACTAACGGAATTTACCGGCATCGTGCGCAAGGAACCGCCACTGACCCTCGAGGAGCTGATGAGCACTTTGCTTGAGCGCGATGATTTGCGAGGACGGTTTCTGCGGCGAATGGAGCGATACCCGATTCTGTTGTGCCCCGTATGCGCGATTCCCGCGTTTCGGCACGGCGAGCGCGAGTGGACGGTCGATGGACGCAGAGTCGATTACTTGCAAGCAATGAGTTACAGCCAGTGGTTCAACCTGCTTGGGAATCCAGCGGTAGTCGTGCCTGTGGGGCGCTCTCCGGAGGGTCTGCCCATTGGCGTACAAGTGGTCGGGCGACCATTCGAAGAGGAAATCGTGCTCGCCGTCGCGCGCAAAATTGAGAAAGCTTGCGGGAATCTGGGCGAACCAAATATCCGAGCTGCAGGCGCGTAGACCTGCAGGGACCTTACTGACGCCGGGCGCTCGTGGCGTTGCCGAAATCCGCGACGCCGATTCTGATGATTGCTCCGTGAAGCTTCCAGTATTCGGCGCTTCCCCGTGACGGTTGAGGAGGACGTTCGCCGACCTGGGACTGTTGCGCTGCGACTTGCGGCCTTTCGGTCCAGATGCCATAGACGCGCCCGTTGAGCGCCGCGAGTCCCGTGTAATCTCCCAGGAATACTCCCGTCGCGTTGAACGGTTGGGTGGTCCAGGC
>DATGJE010000367.1:0-2935 GCA_035295305.1 Candidatus Acidiferrales bacterium
TAATTTCATCCGCCATCACTGCATCGCCGCACAAATACAGCGCAAATCGGCGGACATCTCCGGCATAGCGTTCGTACAGGCTTTCAATGTTCACCATTCGATTGCCACACAGGTTACGCGCCAACCACGGAAAGGTTACAGGGGAAAATGTGCCGGACCCGCGCTGAAGAAAGGCCAGGGCTCCCAGCTTGCTGATTTCTGCGAGCCCTGCCAAACGATGCGATGTTACAGCCCCAAAATACTCACCAGCTCCCTCACCGACGCCGCCGACTTCTCCAGCGCCGCGCGTTCCTCTGGCAGCAGCTTGATCTCGATGATTTGTTCGATCCCGCGCGCCCCCAACTTGCACGGCACGCCGACGAACAGTCCCTTGATCCCGTACTCGCCTTCGAGATACGCCGCGCACGGCATGATTTTCTTTTTGTCCATCAAAATCGCCTCGCACATCGCAAACGCCGCAGCCGACGGCGCGTAATACGCTGACCCAGTCTTCAAATAATTTACAATCTCGCCGCCGCCTTTGCGCGTGCGCTGCACAATCGCCTCGACGCGTTCTTTCGGCAACAAATCCGGCAGCGGAATTCCCGCCACGGTCGAATAACGCGGCAGCGGCACCATGTCGTCGCCATGTCCGCCCAGCACGAAACACGAAATATTCTCCACCGATACTTTCAGTTCCATCGACACGAACGCCGCCATCCGCGCCGAATCCAAGACTCCCGCCATTCCCATTACGCGCTGTTTCGGAAATCCGCTGATCTTGAACGCCGTCTGCGTCATCACGTCCAGCGGATTCGTCACGGTGATTAGAATTGCCTCGGGCGAAAGTTTCACGATCGGTTCCACCACACCCTTAATCACGTCGTAATTCGCTTTCAATAAATCGTCGCGGCTCATTCCCGCCTTGCGCGGAAATCCCGCAGTGATCACCACGATGTCGCTGTTCTCCGTCGCCTTGTAATCGCCCGTGCCCGTCGAAATCCCGGTCGCGCTGATGCTCGACCCGGAAATCGCCGCCGATTCCAGCATGTCCAACGCTTTGCCCGTCGGCACACCTTCCAAAATGTCCGTCAGCACCACGTCGGCCAGCCCCGAATCCACGAGCCGCTGCGCCGTCGTTGAACCGACGAACCCACCACCCACCACCGTCACTTTCTTTCTCATCAATGCGCTCCTGAAAATTGGTTGAGAGTTAATAGTCGAGAGTTAAAAGTACAAGCAACTGCCTTATTAAATTGTCAAAACGTCGAAACAACGTCGTGCCCGACTAGTTTCTGCTACCAGCTGAAGCTTAACGAGAGAAATGGGATTTTAACGCCGCATCGCAATTCAGCGAGTTTTTACTTTCGACTGTCAACTGTTAACTATCGACTATCAACTGCCGAACTCGCCTCCATATTCTCAATAATCCCGGATGCGAATTCCGACGTCTTCACCTTCGTCGCGCCCGGCATCATGCGCTCCAAATCGTACGTGACGCGTTTCTGTTGAATTGCGCGCTCGATTCCGGATTCGATCAGCCGCGCCACCTCGTTCCATCCAATGAATTCGAACATCATCGCCCCGCTCAGCATCACCGACGAAGGGTTAATCACATCCTTGTCCGCGTATTTCGGAGCCGTACCATGCGTCGCCTCGAACACGCCGTAGCCGTCGCCGATATTCGCTCCCGGCGCCATCCCCAACCCGCCCACCTGCGCCGCGCATGCGTCCGACAAATAATCGCCGTTCAGATTCGGCGTCGCGAATACTTGGTACTCGTCCGCGCGCGTCAAAATTTGCTGGAACACCGAATCCGCGATGCGATCATTGATCAGAATTTTCTTTTTCCACTCGCCGCGCCCGTGCGTGGCATAAATGGCATCGAGCGTCGCTTTCACTTCTTCCGCCACTTGCTTGCGGAATTGCTCCGGCGCGTTTTCCATGCCCGGCTCGACCAGCGCCGCATTTTGCTCGACGCTGATATTCGCGTTCTTGTCTTTATTGTCGAGAATCCAGCTCTCGCGCTCCGTCACAATCCGCTCGCGAAATTCATCCTTCGCCAGCTCGTAGCCCCAGTCGCGAAACGCGCCTTCGGTAAACTTCATGATGTTGCCCTTGTGCACCAGCGTCACCACGCGCCGCTTGTTCTCGATGGCGTGTTGAATCGCGCGCCGCACCAGTCGTTTCGTCCCCGTCGGCGACATCGGCTTGATGCCCACGCCCGAATCTTCGCGAATCTGCCTCTTGCCTTTGAGCATTTCGTTGTTCAAGAAATCGAGCACGCGTTTCGCTTCTGGCGTCCCGGAGCGCCATTCAATTCCCGCGTAAACGTCCTCTGTATTTTCGCGAAAGATCACCACGTTCATGCTCTCCGGATTCGTTACCGGAGAAGGTACGCCCGGGAAATATTTCACCGGGCGCACGCACGCGTACAAATCGAGCACTTGCCGCAGCGTCACGTTCAGCGAACGTATCCCTCCGCCCACCGGAGTCGTCAGCGGCCCTTTGATCGCCACGCGAAAATCGCGTATCGCGTCCACCGTATCCTGCGGCAGCCATTCTTTGAAAGTCTGATACGCGCGCTCGCCCGCGAAAACTTCCAGCCACATCACTTTGCGTTTCGCCCCGTACGCCCGCTCCACCGCCGCGTCGAAAACGCGCCGCGACGCCCGCCAAATATCGCGCCCCGTCCCGTCGCCTTCAATGAACGGTATAATCGGATTTTCGGGTACCCGAAATCCGCCACCCACAAATTCAATCGCCCCGCCCTCGCGCGGTACCGCCACGCCGTTGTAAGCTTGCCTCATCTGTTCTCCGCTTTGCTGTTAGCCCGCTCCATCTTGGTCATTATCAAAAATCGCGCAGGCGAAGTTCTTTCGCGTGCCCCATCCTGCTCGCCCTGACGCAGGAAGGGAGCGCCTTTCGCGAAGGGTGGGTTTTTTCCCTGCGACGC
>DATGJE010000368.1:0-2404 GCA_035295305.1 Candidatus Acidiferrales bacterium
TTTCCGCCGCGCTTCAAAAACTCCCGGGTTGAAAATCGTTTTCGGTACAGATGCTGTGGCTGGTGCGCATGGCAGAAATGCCGAAGAGCTGATTGATCGCGTCCGCGATGCGGGCCAGGACCCCATGGCCGCGATGGTCTCTGCCAATTCTCTTGCCGCGGAGTCAATGCGTTTGCAAAACGAAATTGGTTCGATCGCGCCGGGACTGCAGGCGGATATTATCGCTCTCGATGGAAATCCGCTGGATGACATCACCGCAGTCCGCCGCGTTGCGTTCGTTATGAAAGGCGGCGTGGTTTACAAGAACGTTGCTAGTCATCACATTCCGCGCTAGGCGGGCGTCATACCGTGAAAGATTGTCGAATAGAGTTCGTGAACACCATTTTGGAATCGATAGCCTAAATCCTCGGGAGGTGTTATGCGTCGCCTTGCATTTTTGATTGGTTTGATTCTCTCTCTTCCACTCGTGACGGTAGGCCAGCAGGAAGAGCATGCCAGCCTCAGCGGTTTCTTCGGAAATTCGGCCACGGCGGAACAAAGTTGGGAGCAGAAGTTCCGCGCGATTCCGTCCCCGGACAACATGAAGCAGTATATGCAGCTTCTCGCCGCGCGCCCGCACCACGTCGGCTCGCCCTACGACAAGCAAAACAGCGAATGGCTGCTCGCCCAGTTTAAGAAATGGGGCTGGGACGCGCATATCGAAACGTTCGACGTCTTATTCCCGACTCCTAAAGAGCGTGTGCTCGAACTCGTCGAGCCGACGCATTTCGTCGCCAAGCTGGAAGAACCGACCGTCCTGGGTGATCCCACTTCCTCGCAGCATTCCGAACAACTCCCAACCTACAACGCCTACTCCGCCGATGGCGACGTCACCGCGCCGCTCGTTTACGTCAATTATGGAGTGCCAGAAGATTACGAACAACTCGACCGCATGGGCATTTCCGTGAAGGGCGCGATTGTGATTGCCAGATATGGTCATTCCTGGCGAGGCATCAAGCCAAAGCTTGCCGCACAGCACGGCGCGATCGGCTGCTTGATTTATTCTGACCCTCGCGACGATGGATATTACGAAGGTGAAGTTTTTCCCAAGGGGCCCTACCGCCCTGATGAAGGCGTACAGCGCGGCAGCGTCATGGAAATGGAAATCTATCCGGGAGATCCGCTGACACCGGGCGTCGGCGCAACAGCCAATGCCAAGCGCCTCTCGCTAAAGGAAGCGAAAACGATCGAACCCATCCCTGTGCAGCCGATTTCTTACGGCGATGCGTTGCCGCTCCTGAAAGCACTGCGCGGCCCTGTCGCGCCAGATAATTGGCGCGGCGCTTTGCCAATAACCTACCGCGTTGGCCCGGGTCCGGCCAAAGTCCATCTGAAACTCGCATTCAATTGGGATTTGAAACCTGTTCGCGACGTAATTGCGAAGCTCCCGGGCGCGGTGTCGCCCGACGAATGGGTCATTCGCGGCAATCACTACGATGCTTGGGTGAATGGCGCGGAAGATCCCATCTCGGGTCAAGTTTCCCTGCTCGAAGAAGCGCGCGCAATGGGCGAGCTTTACAAGCAAGGATGGCGCCCGAAGCGCACGATCATTTATTGCGCGTGGGATGGCGAAGAACCTGCGCTGCTGGGCTCGACCGAGTGGGTAGAAGAGCATGGGGATGAGCTCAATACTCACGCCGTTGCTTACATCAATTCCGATTCTAACGGTCGGGGCTATTTGGGCGCCGAAGGCTCGCACACCCTCGAATCATTGGTGAACGACGTGGCCAAGGACGTCCAGGACCCGGAGAAAAATATCTCCGTTTGGCAGCGGTTAAGATTCAATCGAATTGCGCACGCGCCAAACGCCACCGACCGGGAAAAGGTCGAATCGCAGAAAAATATCATCATTGGCGACCTGGGATCTGGCTCGGATTATTCCGGTTTCATCGACCATGCAGGCGTCGCATCGATCAATTATGGTTTCGGCGGCGAGTCCGGCGGCGGAATCTACCACTCCATTTACGACGATTATTACTGGTATTCCCACTTCGGCGATCCCACCGAGGAATATGGCCGCGCGCTTGCGCAAATGACTGGCACGACCGTCATGCGTTTGGCGGACGCCGACGTTGTTCCTTTCGATTTCACAGGCCTCGACGACGCGCTCGACCGTTACATGACCGAACTGAAGAAACTCGCCAAAACCGAAGGCGACGAAATCAACGAGCAGAACAAGGAACTTGAGGAGGGTGTTCTTGCGGCGACCAGCGACCCGACGAAAACCTATGTGCCGCCAGTCTCTCAATCGCCCGAACCTAATTTGGATTTCTCTGCGATGGATAGCGCCATCGCGAACATCCGGAAGAGTACGCAGCGCTACCAGGCGGCATTCACCAGGGCGGAACAAACCGACGCTTCCTCA
>DATGJE010000369.1:0-10237 GCA_035295305.1 Candidatus Acidiferrales bacterium
CTGGGCGCGTTTGGCTGGTCGTACGGCGGCTTCATGACCTTCTGGATCGACACGCAGACGGATCGCTTCAAAGCAATTTCACCCGGCGCGGGCCTGCCCGACCTTTACTCGATGTATTCCCAAACCGACATTCACCGCTATCTGCGTCAGTTTTTCGACCTTAAAGCGCCCTGGGACAATTTCCAGGAATACTGGGACCACTCGCCGATGAAGTTCGTCGAGAACGTCAAGACGCCGACAATGATTTTGCACGGGCAGGCAGACACGCGCGTACCCATTCCGCAGGCGGAAGAATTCTATCGCGCGCTTGTCGAGCGGCATGTGCCCGTCGAGTTCGTCACGTATCCGCGCGAGAATCACGGCTTCATTGAGCCGCGACACATCCAGGATCGCTGGCAACGCTATTTGGTTTTCTTCGGCAAATATTTGAATAATCCGCCGATTACCGAACCCAAAGAAGTGATTGAGCGTATGAGCAAAGATTTGCCGTAATCGCTACCTTTGGATCCTTCGCGGCTTTTGTGCGCTCTACAAGAGCTGTCTGGATGTGATCGAATCTTCCGCCATTGATCGGTAGCACGACGCCGACAAGAGTTTGCTCCACATTTTCCAAACCGAGACTGCGCGAGAAATTCCACCCACAACCGGTCGTGCAGAAGACTGTTTTGGCCGTTCGTGCTTCTGCGGGATCAGGATCCTACGTGATCATTCAGTTGACGCAAGTCGTGCTCGTCATCTCAAGGGCACAAATCAATTCGCCATCTCGGCACAGCACGCTTCGCGCTGAGCAAGAACATCCCGAGCTACGCCATTATCGAATGAGTTGAGCAATCCAGGCGCTGACATCGTGCGAACGGTTCGCGCTGGCTCAATTATGGAATCTTTACAACTCGCTTATGACCTTCTAACGCGGCGGCGCTTATCCTTCACACTGCGAGCACACGAGAACATGGAGCGGTCTACGGAGAGACATAGGGGGCAGGCACGGATGGCACCTAAGCCGTCTGCAACAAGGTCAACGGATGCCAACACGGCACCCCTTAGGTTTCGGATCGATTTCGGCGATTGATTCACCCTGAAGGACAGTCATAAGGTTGGCGATGTATGATGGGCTCGGAGACGAATTTGAGGGATTTGATCTTTGTCGGGGTCACGGTAGTTTTTTTTCTCGCGGCGATTGCCTACGTGAAGATCTGCGAGCGGCTGAAATAAAGAGCGTTCGATGCTGAAGAACATATTGCTCATCGCAGCGACTACAGGTCAGCCCAGACTGGGTGATGTTGTCTTGATTGTGATTTGCGTGCTGCTATGCGGGTACTTATTGGCTGCTCTGCTCTGGCCGGAGAAATTCTAGCTATGACCGCAAACGGATGGTTTCAGATATTCCTTTTTCTCGCGGTGATCTTTGCCATTACGAAGCCGCTCGGCATTTTCATCGCTCGAGTATTCAATCGGCAGAAAACATTTCTAGATGCGGTATTGCGGCCAATCGAGAAATTGATTTATCGCTTGACCGGCGTTGACGAGCAGCGCGAGATGCGCTGGACCGAATACGGCATCGCGATGCTGCTATTCAGCGGTGTGTCGCTTTTGCTGCTCTACGCCATCGAGCGCGTGCAGCAGTGGTTGCCGCTCAACCCCCAAAAACTCACGGCTGTTGCGCCGGACCTGGCCTTCAACACGGCTGTCTCCTTCACTACCAATACGAATTGGCAAGCTTACACACCCGAGACGACGATGAGTTATTTCACGCAGATGGGGGGCCTCGCCTATCACAACTTCACCTCCGCCGCTGTCGGCATTGCCCTGGCAATTGCGGTCATCCGCGGAATTGCCCGCCATGAGGCGAGAACAATCGGAAATTTCTGGGTGGATATGACGCGTGGCTTGCTTTGGATTTTGCTTCCGCTTGCGCTGGTCGGCTCACTCGTGCTCGTTTCGCAGGGCGTCATTCAAAACTTCAAGCCCTACGTCACCGCGCAGCTCGCCGTTCCTCACGAAATCACCACGAACGGCGCCGATGGGAAAACTGCGACCCAGACCGTTATCCAGCAGACAATTCCACAGGGCCCCGTGGCATCACAGGAAGTCATTAAGGAGCTTGGAACCAACGGCGGCGGGTTTTTCAATGCCAACAGTGCCCATCCTTACGAAAATCCCACGCCTTTCTCAGACTTTTTCGAAATGCTCTTGATTTTCGCTATCCCTTCCGCCCTGACCTACACCCTCGGACGCATGACCGGTTCTCAGCGCCATGGCTGGGCGGTGTGGAGCGCCATGGCCATCGTTTTTTTGGCCGCGCTCACGGTCGCGTATTGGGCTGAATCTCGTGGAAATCCACAATTCGCGGGCGTGGATCAAGCTCACAGCGACGTGCAGTCTGGCGGCAACATGGAAGGTAAGGAAGTTCGTTTCGGCATCGTTAACTCCGCGCTGTGGGCAACGGTCACCACGGACACGAGCTGTGGCGCGGTGAACAGCATGCATGATTCCTTCACGCCTCTCGGGGGCTTGGTCCCACTCACCAACATCATGCTGGGCGAAGTCATCTTTGGTGGCGTCGGCTCAGGACTGTACGGGATGATCGTATTTATTATCATTGCTGTCTTCATCGCTGGCTTAATGGTGGGCCGAACGCCTGAATACTTGGGTAAGAAAATCGAAGCCTACGACGTGAAGATGGCCATGCTCACAATTCTCGTCACCTCGTTTGTGGTTCTGATCTTTTCAGCTATTGCCGTGGTCAAGCCCTTCGGGGCGGCCAGCATCTCGAATCCGGGCCCGCACGGCCTTTCGCAGGTGCTCTATGCGTACGCCTCAACCGTGGGCAATAACGGCTCCGCGTTCATGGGCCTCAACGCCAACACGCTTTGGTACAACACGAGCACTGCCGTCGCGATGTTGCTTGGCCGGTTCTTCATGATCATTCCCGTTCTTGCCATCGCCGGCAGCCTGGCGCAGAAGAAAACAGCTCCTCCTTCTCTGGGAACCTTTCCGGTCACCGGCCCTCTTTTCACTGTGCTGCTCATGTCCACGATATTAATCGTTGGCGCGCTTACTTTTTTCCCCGCGCTGAGCTTGGGACCGATTCTTGAACACTTGCTCATGTACGCAGGCAAGCTCTTCTGAGGAATATGATGACTCGGGAATCCAGAACGAAGGCCAGTCCACTGACAGACAGAACAATCGTGCTGCGTGCGATTGTCGATTCGTTTCGCAAACTCCACCCCCGCACCATGGTCAAGAATCCCGTCATGTTCGTCGTGGAAGTCGGTGCGACCATTACCAGCATCCAGCTCATTTGGAACACCTTCCATCGCGCCGGCCTCTTCAGCTTTGGTCTGCAGATCACTCTGTGGCTTTGGTTCACCGTTCTCTTCGCCAATTTTGCCGAAGCCATGGCCGAAGGGCGCGGCAAAGCTCAGGCGGAAACCCTGCGGAAAGCGCGCGCCGAAACCGAAGCTCATCGTCTGACGGAAGATGGCTGCACCGAAACGATGCCCGGCTCGAAGTTGCGTGCCGGCGACGTCGTTATCGTTTACGCCGGTGAATTCATTCCCGGAGATGGAGAAGTCATCGAAGGGATCGCTTCCGTGGACGAGTCGGCCATCACAGGCGAATCTGCGCCGGTAATTCGGGAGTCGGGCGGCGACCGCTCGGCAGTCACCGGCGGCACGCGTGTCCTTTCCGATGAAATCAAGATTCGAATCACCGCGAATCCCGGCGAAACATTTCTGGATCGCATGATCAGTCTTGTAGAAGGAGCTTCGCGCCAGAAGACTCCCAACGAAATCGCCCTCAACATACTTTTGGCCGGACTGACTATTATTTTTCTTCTCGCCGTCGCCACGTTGCAGCCGTTCGCAGTTTATTCGCGAGCGCCGCAGAATATTTTCGTGCTCGTTTCCCTTCTTGTCTGCCTGATTCCCACGACTATCGGAGGCCTGCTCTCCGCAATCGGCATTGCTGGCATGGATCGCCTCATCCAGCGCAATGTCATCGCCATGTCCGGTCGCGCCGTCGAGGCTTCGGGTGACGTCGACATTTTGCTCCTCGACAAAACGGGCACGATCACCTTAGGTAATCGCGCCGCCACGCAATTCATCTCCGCGCCGGGCGTTGCCGAGCGCGATCTGGCCAATGCGGCGCAGCTTTCCTCTCTGGCGGACGAAACACCGGAGGGTCGTTCCATTGTCGTGCTCGCCAAGGACAGATACGGGCTGCGCGGCCGCAATCTTTCGATTCATGTGGCGAACTTCATTCCCTTTTCCGCGCAGACGCGCATGTCTGGCGTTGATCTTGACGGAAGTCAAATCCGCAAGGGCGCCCCCGAAGCGATTGCGCGCTACGTGGCCGAGCACGGCAACCGCGTTCCTCCCGAGGTTCAAAAACAGGTTGAAGAAATCTCGAATTTGGGAGGGACACCGCTGCTCGTTGCGGAAAAGCGGCGCGTGCTTGGCGTGATCGCGCTCACCGACGTTGTGAAAGGCGGGATGCGCGAGCGTTTCGACCACCTGCGCGCAATGGGCATTCGCACCATGATGATTACCGGCGACAATCCATTGACCGCCGCCGCAATTGCGCGACAGGCCGGCGTGGACGATTTTCTGGCTCAGGCCCGGCCAGAAGATAAGATGGCGTTGATCCGCCGCGAGCAAGCGAATGGACGTTTGGTCGCCATGACCGGCGACGGCACCAATGACGCACCTGCTTTGGCGCAGGCGGACGTCGGCGTAGCCATGAATACCGGCACGCAAGCCGCAAAAGAAGCCGGCAATATGGTGGACCTCGATTCCAATCCCACAAAACTCATCGAGATCGTCGAAATCGGAAAGCAGTTGCTCATCACCCGCGGCGCGCTCACCACTTTTTCCGTTGCAAATGACGTGGCGAAGTATTTCGCGATTATTCCGGCAATGTTCGCGGGCGCGTTTCCACGGCTTGGTGTGCTCAACATCATGCACCTCGCCACGCCGCAGTCCGCGATACTTTCTGCGGTCATTTTCAACGCGCTAATCATCATCGCGCTGGTGCCGCTGGCGTTGCGCGGCGTACGCTACCGTCCGCTCGGTGCGGCAGCTCTGTTGCGGCGCAACCTCTTGATTTACGGCCTGGGCGGAATCGTCGCGCCGTTTCTGGGGATTAAGCTGCTCGACCTTGTGATTCGATTTTTGCATCTGGCTTAGGTGAAAGAATGAAGCAGCAACTTAAAATCGCCTTCTGGATGACTATCGTTACAACGATTCTCTTTGGAGTTGTCTATCCCTTAGTCGTCACGGCGCTCGCGCAAGCCTTTTTCCCGGCGCAGGCAAACGGAGAGCTTATCCGCAAAAACGGGAGGGTGATCGGTTCGCAGCTCATTGGTCAGGATTTTTCTTCGCCGGGATATTTTTATTCCCGCCCTTCGAATGCAGATTACGATGGACTCAATTCCGGCGGTTCAAATCTGGGTCCGACGAATCGCCAGTTGCTCGACCGCATACAGGCCGACGTTCAGAAATTGAGAAATGAGAATCCAGGCGTGCCAATTCCTGTGGATCTCGTCACCGCATCCGCCTCCGGTCTGGATCCGGACATTACTCCCGCTACGGCTGACTTTCAGATTCCGCGCGTCGCTCGGCAGCGTGGAATGAGCGAAGCGCAGGTGCGCACGTTGGTCCGCAAGCACACCAAAGGCAGAGTATTCGGTATCTTGGGCGAACCTCGCGTCAACGTGTTAGAACTGAATCTTGATTTGGACGCTGTGTACCCTATGCGCTACTCGGGCGCAGTGCCCGCCCGCGCTCTCGCATCCTTAGGCGGCTCGAACCGGTAGCCCACCCACGGCTCCGTCAGAATGAATCGAGGGCGCGCGGGATCCATTTCAATTTTTTTTCGAAGTTGATTGATGGTTACGCGAAGATATTCTGGCTCGTCGCCGTAGTCCGGGCCCCACACGCTTTGCAGAAGCCGCCGATGCGTGAGCGGCTTTCCCTGATTGGCTACCAGTTGGCGAAGCAACTCAAATTCCTTAGGCGTCAGATGAACTTCTCGGCCACGCACAGTCACGCGGCGAGCCTCGAAGTCAATACTGAGCTCCTTTGAAACAAATGCCGGCAGTTTATCCACTGGCGTGACCCGCCGCAGAGCGGCTCGGATGCGCGCCAGCAACTCCTGCATGCTAAAGGGCTTCACCACGTAATCGTCTGCGCCCGCGTCAAGCGCCAGCACCTTGTCGCGCTCCGCGCTGCGCACCGTCAGCATGATAATTGGCACAGGCGAATTCTTTCGAATTTCGCGGCACGTCGCGAGCCCGTCCATCACCGGCATATTGACATCGAGAAGAATGATGTCTGGCACATCCGCACGGAAACTTTCCAGCGCCTCTTCGCCGTTGCGCGCCTCAAAAATGGTGTAGCCTTCCGCGGCGAGCGTCACTTTCATCACGCGCCGCAGTTGCGGTTCGTCATCCACAACCAGGATTTTCGCTGAGCTCATCACCTTTTCGCGGGGCTGCTTTCAACGGGCAGCGTAAAGGAAAATACGGAACCATGTCCCACTTGGCTTGTCACTGAAATCGAACCTCCGTGCGCCTCCACAATTGCCTTGGCGATGGGCAATCCCATCCCAGTGCCCTGGACAAGGTATCTCTGATCTTTGCCGCGATAGAACTTGTCAAAGATCATTCCCTGTTCCAGATCTTCGATACCGGGGCCCTGATCAGCGACGCTTATCGTCACAGAATTCCCGTTGCTCTCGGCGCTGATCGAGATGGGCCGGTCTTTCGGCGAATATAAATTTGCATTTTCAATCAATTGCACCAGCACCTCCTTGGCCCGATTCAGATCGGCGCGCACCGCTGGAAGCCCGGCGGGGGCTAGAACGCGTATCTCCCGCGAACCGAGCGCCTTGCGGCAATGCGCTAAAGCTGCTTCGATAAGATGGTCCACCGGAACGCCACTAAATTCCAATGCAACTTCGCCCGATTCCAATTGCGCAATCTCTGTCGCTTCCTCGACGAGATGATTCAGACGGTCGCACTCTTCATCAATCACCGAAAGAAGTTCGCGCCGCCTTCCCGTATCCTGGTCGCCAGCCGAAAGAAGACTGGTCGCAGAAACCTTGATCGACGTCAGCGGAGTGCGGAAATCGTGCGTAATGGAATCGAGCAGCGCGGACTTGAGCCGTTCACCTTGTCGGTCTGCCTCCGTCTTGCTCAATTGTTCGACCGCGCGCGCGCGCTCGATGGAAATTCCGATAAGTGTGCCAGCAGCTTCCAGCGTTTCCCGTGAAAGCAGTGCTCCAAAAATCCCAAAACTCCCAATCGGCCGCAAGCCCAGCCGCACGGGCGCGAAGCATAATCCGTGTTGTGCGTCTACCGACGGTTCATCCCGGCTGAACGCAGTCTTCATTTTTTCCTCATCGATCTGAGTTACGCCTCTGCCTGACCGATAGAACTTGCTTTTATCGGCGAGAAAGAGGCTTGCGGCGCCAGCCTCAAACGCTTCAGTCATGTGATTCGGAATCGCGTTGAGCAACTGAATGACGTTTCCTTCGCCCAGCAGTTTCTGGCTGAATGTGTACAGCTTTTCAATTTCTCTCCTGCGTTGGTTTGCAGCGTCTGCTTCGCGCCGCATCCGCCCGGAAAGCTGGCTCCCCACCACGGCCGTTACTAAAAATGCAAAAAGGGCAATCCAATTCTGCGGGTCGGCAATGGTCAACGTGCCTACCGGCGGCAGAAAGAAGTAGTTGAACGCCAGCATTGCCGCCACGGACATGAAAGCGGATACCGCCATGCCCCATACGGCCGAAACTGCTAGAATCGCTATCAGAAAAGAGAGCGCCACAGTCGTCTGATTTACTTCGGGTAGGGTTTCGCGGAAGAAAGCGGTAATGCCAGCAACAATGACGAGAACTACCAGAAACCGCACGACGCGCAGGGGAATGGCATTCATAATAGGCGGATTCTAGCGCATTCTCCGTTAGAAGAGGTTGCATTGCCAAAAAAACCGGAAGATTGGCTGGAAGTCGCTTCGCAGCAAAAAACGAACGCGATCTTCAAACTTTTCCTCGGATACGCACCGGGGGTAGGAAAAACCTACAGTATGTTGAGCGAAGGCATGCGTCGCCATAGCCGCGGCGAAGATGTGGTCATTGGTGTAGTGGAAAGTCACGGCCGGAAAGCGATTGAGGAACTCGCCGCACAGCTGGAGAAAGTCCCTCGCCGAAAAATCGAATACAAGGGAACTATTTTCGAAGAAATGGATGTGGATGCAATCATTGCGCGCAAGCCGCAGGTTGTGCTAGTCGATGAACTCGCGCACACAAACATTCCTGGCAGCAAACATCGCAAGCGATACGAAGACGTGCAGGAAATCCTCAGCGAGAAAATCGACGTAGTCGCGACGTTGAATATTCAGCACATTGAAAGCATTGCGCCCGTGGTTCGCAACATCACTGGCATCACCGTCCGCGAAACGCTTCCCGACTGGGTGCCGCTGACCGCCAATGAAACGGTGATGGTTGACCTTACGCCAGAGGCTCTGCAAAATCGCATGCGCCGCGGGGATGTGTATTTGCCGGAGAAGGTCGAGCAGGCCCTGGGAAATTTCTTTCGCCGCGGCAACTTGATTGCCCTTCGCGAACTCGCCCTTCGCCAGGTCACTGAGCAAGTGGACCGCAGCCTCGAAAGCTACATGGCCGCCAAAGCGATTCAGAAGAATTGGGCGGTTCGCGACCGCCTCGCCGTTTGCGTCCATCCCAATACCTACGCGCAATATCTGATCGCTCGGGCGGCCCGCATGGCGCGACGCTTGGACGCTGAGTTTTTTGCCGTTTACGTGGACACCGGCAGAAACGCTAGTGAAGAAGACCGCAAGTCGCTGGAAGCAAATCTCCAGTTTGCGGAGAGTCTCGGAGCCCAGGTTGTGCGGCTCAAAGGCAAGAGCGTCGCGGATACAGTCGCGCAGTTTGTTCGCGAAAAGCACATTACTCAAGTCATTTTCGGCCGATCTCCCGCCAAAGGCTGGAAAAAGTATCTTTATCTTTCGCCCACGCACCGCTTCCTGCGCGAATCACCTGACGTTGATATCCACATCATCACCCAAGAGAACAGCTGAGCCGTCAGAGCCATCTACATGCATCAAACTTTATTGCGATTGGCCAGTAGCGATTCCTCTGCCCCGGCCGCGGTTCAGCATCGCAGGCGGACCCGAAATTTCGTATCGTAAACACCGGCTGTGCCCGCATCCGCGATGGCCTCTAACGCTGCCTCTGCGCCTCGATCACTGCCGCGAAATCTTGATCACCGTACCCATGCTTGACTGCATTTTCAAACACTTCGATGGCCGGGACAACGGTCTTCAGCGTCAGCCCCCGCTGCTTTGCTTCCTCTAGAAAGTACTTCAAATCTTTCGCCATCAGCCGCAGAGCGAAATTCGGCGTCAAGTCGCCGACCGCCGTGCGCGCCGAAATTGTCTTAATGAGAGGACTCCCGGGCGCACCATTGCATAGAATTTTCGCCGCCTGGTCAGGATCCAGTCCGCTTGCTTCGACAAGTGCCATTGCCTCGGCAAAGGAAGCGGCTTGTACGCCGCAAAGAAAATTGTTCACGAGCTTCATCGCGGTGCCGCTGCCCGTTGGCCCCAGATGAACAATGTCGCGGCCCATGGCTGCCAGAACGGGTCTGGCTGCCTCCAACGCTTCCGCCGATCCACCGACTAGGAACAGTAGCTCGCCTGATGCCGCGTGCGGCTTCGACCCAGTCACCGGTGCGTCGAGGAAGTCGCAGTTCTGCCGCGATGCTGCCGCGGCCAGCTCGCGCACCCAACCGGTTGTGAGCGTGCTTGATTCGATGAGCAGCGTTCCCGACGCCGCGCCCGCCAGAGCGCCCTTTTCTCCGAGCCAGACTGCGCGCGAAGCGGCATCATCCGCAACCATGCTGATGACGACGCGCACTTTCGCTGCAGCCTCGCGGGGCGAGCCGGCCACCGTCGCGCCGTCCGCCGCTAGAGCTTCGGCCTTTTCACGGCCGCGGTTATACACCACTACCGGAAAGCTCTCTGAGAGCAGGCGCTTGGCCATGCCTGCGCCCATCGATCCTAATCCTAAAATCGCCACTCGTGTTTTCGACATCGTTTGCTTCATCCTATGGAAACAACGTTGACTGGCTTCGCCACGTCTCGCGTCACGCGCACGGGGTTGCGCAGAGCGCGCCCGAACCCTTCGAATCGCACCTGCATGACGTCGCCGTCGCGAA
>DATGJE010000370.1:0-3031 GCA_035295305.1 Candidatus Acidiferrales bacterium
AAAACCGCGGGGAAGCACTCAAGCACGTAGCGCGGCTCCGGCGTTTCCACCGTGGTCAGAAACACAGTGCGAATCACGATGTACGCCACTAGAAAAAGCGCGGCTGGATCCTTCCGCACGCGCCATGCTCCGCCCAGCGCCATCAGCGCATACGCTATGCCCAGCAGGAAAAGTCCCAGAGAATAGCAGTATTGCGACGGGCTGTCCTCCCACCAATAGCCGACGGGCCAGAGTTTCCCCGATAACGGCAGCATCTCGACTCGTGGCGTGAACCACATCGAGAAACACCTCAGCAATGGCACGGTAAAATAAGTTCGCAACGGATGCCGCGCCGTTCGCTCGCGCGCAATCTCCGCAAAGCCGCGATCAATTCCCGGCGTCATGTCCGTATCTTCGTTGTACGCCGCAAGCAGTGCCGCCACTCGCGCCCGCTCGGCCGGCGAATCAAACGCCGAAGCGGGTATGTCCTCGATATGGATCTCCTCGCCGTCCTGGTTCCACATAACTTGGTACACATCCCTGAAACGCCACAGCCAAGTCTCGCTCCACGCGTAAAAACCGCGCGGCGTGAATTCACCGGGCAGCTCCGTGTACCGCGGCGCCAGAAATTGCACTGTGTGAACCACGCGCCAATTCCGCGCGGCCCACGGCAGCAACGGCAAAATCAGCCCGACGGCCAACAGCATTCCCGCTTGCAAAAGCCGCGGCCAATTTTTCGGTAGCCACCATAGCGCGAGCAGCACCGCTCCAGCGGCGGCCAAAATCAGTGGAGTTTCTGGGCGCACGAGCGCTCCGAAACCCACCACAATTCCACCCACCAGCCAAGGCATGTGCGAAGACGCTTTACTCTGCGCAACAGATACCTGAGTTTGTCGGACTCCGCGTACCGCTTCCATCAGCACCAGCAACGCCAGCGTGCTCAGGAATATTGTCAATGTCTCGGTCAACACCACCGCCGTGTAATTTGCCGTAAAGGGGCAAAGCGCCGCCAACCACAGGGCCGCCAGCGCGACGCGCCGCCGCGATTCCTTCGGCGCAAGCACCGCTGCCACTGCCGCCACAAGGAAGCAAGTCAGCACTCCCACAAGCGTCTGAGCCACCATCACGGCTCGCGCGCTCTCGCCGAAAAAAACAGAAATTGCCGCGAGAAATGCGGGATATCCGGGCACGCGGATGTCAACCGGCGTCAGTCGCCCCGCAATCTCCAGCCCGTAAACTCCATGTCGCAGCCAGTTATGCGCCAGTTGTTGGTAAATCGGCGTGTCACCTGCGTCATAAAACGGGAATCTCCATACAAAGCAGAGTCTCAGCGCGAACGCCGCCAGCACAGCGCCGGTTACATGCGCGCGCATCTTAAGAGAAGCGGTCATTGACAGTCTTTCCGCGGGCAGCTAGCTTGGAATGACGGCATGACGAAACGCAACCCCATATTCTACGACGAAGAGCGCCGCCGCTGGCGCCGCACTCGGCGCATTCTGGAAGTGTCCGGCGTGCTGTTCACGCTGATTGTCATTGTATTTTTCTTCAACATCATTCGCCGCCCCAACTTGCCCGAACTGCTTCTTCCGCAGCGCGGACAGGCCTATCGTCCCGTTCCTCCGAGCCGCACGAACATGAAATTAAAGCGCGTGAATTTCCGGCCCGGGCGCAGTCGCAAAGTCGCCGCTCTCGGAAATATCCCGGAAATTTATAACCCGCTGCGCGCGGCATTCTACGTCAATTGGGACTCCAACAGCCTTGCGTCTCTGCAACTTCACTATCACGACATCGACTTGCTGATTGCGGAAGAGTTGCACGCCTTCACCGCCGACGGAAGTCTCGCCGTCGACAAAGACCCGAAGCTCGACGCCTGGTTGAAAACCTTGAACATCGAGCTGCCCATGATGCCGCTTCTCAATAATTATGACGACAATGTCTGGCAAATCCAGCCCATGGCTGACATGCTCGCGAGCGCCCCGGTGCGTCAGCGGCTCGAATCATCGCTCGTCCAATACGCGCAGTCGCATAAAGACGCCGGGATCGCCGTCGACTTCGAGGAGATTCCCGACGCGAGCCAGAAAAATTTCGTCGCGTTCATCCGCGAACTCGGCGTCGCCCTGCATGCGGCTAACCTGAAACTAATGGTTGCCCTCCCCGCGGCCGACTGGGCTTACGACTATAAGGCGCTGGGTGCCGCCTCCGACGCCATCATTCTGATGAACTACGATTTCCACTGGCCGCAATCGTCCGCCGGCCCGATTGTGTCTCAGGATTGGTATATCAAGAACCTCAAAGCCATCGTCAAAATGGTTCCGCCGCAGAAGATCGTCATGGGCATCGCCAACTACGCGTACGACTGGCCATCGCCCACAAAGGCCGTCCCGCATCCTGTCGCCGATGCACTGTCTTTTCAATCCGCCTGCGTGCGCGCTCTTGAATCCGACGCCACGATTCAGTTCGATTCAGCATCCATCAGCCCTTTTTATAATTACGAAGATGAGAACAACAATGTCCACAACGTCTGGATGCTTGACGCCCTCACTGCATATAACGAAATTCGCGCCGCAGAACGAGCCGGTCTTTACGGCACGGCTTTGTGGCGGTTTGGCACCGAGGATCCATCCATCTGGGACATTTGGGACGCCACGCATCCCAATGATCAAACTCGCGCGCAACTTGAGGCCATTCCTCCAGGCTACGATTTGATTCTCGAAGGCGAAGGCGATCTCTGGCGCATAACCGCGACCCCGCAGAGCGGCCAGCGCACTTTTCATTACGATGAGGCATCCGACACCTTCACCGACGAGCGGCTCACCAAGTATCCTCTCTCGTGGCGCATCGAACGCATGGGCGGCGCTGATAAAAAAGAACTGGCGCTCACCTTCGACGACGGCCCGGACACCCCTTGGACCGCCGACATCTTGAAAGTTCTCAAGCGAGAAAATGTTCCCGCCACCTTTTTTGTTATCGGGGTCGAAGTCGATAAATATCCCACCATCGTGCGCCAGGAATTTGCCGCCGGCGATGAAATCGGCAACCACACTTACACCCA
>DATGJE010000371.1:0-2496 GCA_035295305.1 Candidatus Acidiferrales bacterium
CGCCCGCTTGCCCCAGCTCGAACGTCTCGCCAAGGAAAATCGTCTCCGCTACCCGTTGACGGTCTACGAACAGCGCCTCTCGGACGAAATTGAAATGATCAAGAAGATGCGCTTCTCCGGCTACTTCTTGATTGTCTGGGATTTTATTCGTTATGCGCGCGCACAGGGTGTTCCCGTCGGTCCGGGACGCGGCTCTGCGGCAGGCAGCCTGGTGAGCTACGCGCTGCGCATTACCGACGTCGACCCGCTCGAATACGATCTGCTCTTCGAAAGATTCCTGAATCCAGAGCGCATCTCCATGCCCGACATCGACATTGATTTCTGCATGCGCCGCCGTGGCGAAGTGATCGAATACGTCCGTCAGAAGTATGGCGAGAAAAGCGTCGCGCAGATTATCACTTTCGGAACCATGGCCGCAAAAGCGGCGCTAAAAGATGTGGGCCGCGCGCTCGACATGCCCTACGGCGAAGTCGATCGCCTGGCGAAGCTCGTTCCCAATCAGCTCAATATTTCCCTCGAAGACGCGCTGAAAGATGGTTCGCCATTGGCCCTTGCGCGCGACAAAGACGACCGCGTTCGCGAAGTCGTCGAAGTGGCGCTGCGGCTCGAAGGTCTCGCGCGTCACGCCTCCACGCACGCCGCCGGCGTCGTCATTTCTCCACGTCCGCTGACGGAAATTGTTCCGCTGTATCGTTCGACGCGCGATGAAATCACCACGCAGTACGATATGAACGCGCTCGAGCGTATCGGCTTGTTGAAGATGGATTTTCTTGGCCTCACCACTCTCACGGTCCTCGATGACGCCGTGCTTCTCATCAAGCAAAACCGCGGCGTGGACATCAAGCTCGCTGACTTTCCCCTTGATGACGCTCCGACCTACGCGATTTTCGCGCGCGCCGACACTTCGGGCATTTTTCAGTTTGAGTCCCACGGCATGCGCGAAATTTTGCGCCGCTATCAACCGACGCGTTTGGAAGATTTGACCGCGCTCAACGCGCTCTATCGGCCCGGCCCGATTCAAGGCGGCATGATCGACGATTTCATCGCCCGAAAGCACGGCAAGAAAAAAGTCACCTATGATTTGCCCGCGCTCGAGGAAATCCTCTCGGAAACCTACGGCGTCATCCTGTATCAGGAACAGGTGATGCAGATTGCGAATCGCCTCGCGGGATTTTCTCTCGGTGAAGCCGACATTCTGCGCCGCGCCATGGGCAAGAAGAAACGCGAGGAAATGGCCGCGCAGCGCGAAAAGTTCCTCACAGGTTGCGCCGCGCGAAAAGTGCCTGCGAAGAAAGCCGAGAAGATATTTGACCTGATGGCCGAATTCGCGGGCTACGGTTTCAATAAATCGCACTCCTGCGCCTACGCGCTTCTCGCTTACCAGACCGCTTATCTCAAAACGCATTTCCCCGTGGAGTTCACCGCCGCGCTGCTCACCTCCGAAATCGGCAACACGGAAAAAGTGGTGAAATATATCAACGAGGTGCGCGGCTCGGGAATTCGCGTCCTCCCGCCCGACGTTCATCAGAGCAGTCTGTATTTCACCCCCGTCGGCGAAGACATTCGCTTCGGCTTGGCGGCGATCAAAAACGTCGGCGAGAATACCGCGAAGGCCATTTGCGAATCACGCGCGACGCGCGGCAATTTCCAAAATATCTACGGTTTCTGTTCCGCGATTGAGCCGCGTTTTCTAAATCGCAGAGTTCTTGAGAGCCTGGTGAAAGCGGGCGCCATGGATTGTTTCGATGCTCCTCGAGCGCGCTTGTGGGCAGCCATCGAGGGCGCGATGAATCACGGCCAAAAAATGGATCACCAGCGCGCCGTGGGCCAGCACGGCTTGTTCCGCTCCGGCGCCAGCAGCATGTCCACCGATGACGCGCAGAATATTCTTCCCGAAGCGGACGATTGGTCGGAAGACGAACAACTCGCCGGCGAACATTCCGTGCTCGGATTTTACGTGTCCGGCCATCCTCTCGATAAATACGCCGGCCGCCTCAAGGAGATGGGCACCATCGAATTGGGCGCGCTCGAATCCCGGCGCAATGGCGAAGAACTCGCGATCGCGGGCATCATCACGCAAACGCGGGCGATGCGCTCCAAACGCGGCGCGCGCTGGGCGATTTGCAATTTGCAGGACCGCACAGGCGGCGTCGAAGTCCTCGTGTTCCCCGAGGCGTTTCAGAAATTCGAGCATTTGCTGCGCCCGGCAACGCCGCTGCTGGTTCGCGGTCGCATCAATGTCGAAGAAGTTGGCACGCGTTTTGTGGCCACCGAGATTCGCCTTCTCGACAAAATCGCTGACCGCAGCCCCAGTTTGCTGCGCGTGCGCGTCGACTTGCGCGCTGTCGATACCGGCACGCTCGATCAATTGCAAAAAGTCCTTGCCGAAAGACCCGGACGTTGCCGCGTCGCCTTCGACCTAATTTCCGACGACGGCACGATGGCCACTCTCGAAGCAGAGAAGGGAATCGAGCCTGCTCCGGAATTGTTCGCCCG
>DATGJE010000372.1:0-6967 GCA_035295305.1 Candidatus Acidiferrales bacterium
CTGACCTGTAATTTCTTCTCCTGCTCTGACTTCACCAGCACCAATCATTTGCTCCTGGAATTGGGAGGCGGCGTCCGCTTGTATGCGTGGCACAACGTGTTTATCCGGCCGGAGGCACGCTTCTACTTCGTTCATAACAACAACGAATTCAGTGGCAATCATGCAATCCGGCTGGGCGCCTCCGTTGGTTATTCGTTTGGGCGTTAGAGTTCCGGACAGCGTGCGAGCAGATCAGGCATTGGTAGTGCAAAAGAATTCTGGGACTGGGAAACCTCAAACTCGGATGCGTCCGGTGTTTTCCGGACAGAGATTTTGATCGTGAGAAAGGGTCTGCGGTCATTCGTTCTTGAGCCGATTCGGAATGAAGTCAGGAGGGAAAACGTGCAGGAAGTCACAACAAGGCCGGAATTTGAAGTGGTCCGCAAGAAGAGGGTCTATAAGGAAGTCGCCAACCAGATCGAACAAATGATCCTGACGGCCCTGAAACCCGGGGATAGGCTTCCAGGGGAACGCGAACTTGCTGCAATGTTGGGCGTCAGTCGCTGCTCCTTGCGCGATGCACTCATTCGTTTGGAAGTGTTAGGGCTGATTGAATGTCGCCAAGGTTCGGGAACTGTGGTTCGAGACGTCTCTGCGAACGAGCTGATTCCCCCGCTGGCAAAGGTAATTGCCCATAAGCATCAACTGATTGGTGATCTTCTGGACTTTCGCGGGATGCTGGAGCCAGTTCTAGCGGCGCGCGCCGCGAGGCATGCAACACGAGAAGACATTGCGAAAATGGACGCGATTCTCGCTCGGCAGACGATTAGCGTGCGCCGTGGCAATATTGCTGATGCAGAAGATTCGGAATTTCATGACCAGATTGCCAGGGTGTCCCGCAATAGGGTTGTGGCAAGGTTGCTGGACGTTGTAATGGACTTGCTGCGGGAGACGCGGGCATCATCGTCGCAAACGAAGGAACGAGCGCTTAAGTCTCTTTCCGGCCACCTTCGGATCATGGCTGCGATCAAACGCCACGACGCCAGGGCGGCGGAAGCTGCCATGCGTCAACACATCAAGGATATCGAGGAACTGGTAGGTGCTCGACCTGACTTAGCACCGGGGAAAAGGAAAATTCCCAGTCGGAAGCCGATGAAAGCCAGTTGTCTCAAATTGAATTCATACGAGGGCGATCATGGCGAGAAGAGATGTCATTCTCATGATCTGTCCGCAGGGGCACTTCTTCATCACGCTTCGGACGATCGGATGTAAGTTTACCTGTCCTGATTGTAATCAGTCTTTCGAGAGCTGGATGGGAGGGCTCAAGATGGCCAATGGCTAAGGTCTACGGGAGAAGATTGTGAAAAAAAGTTTTAAGCATCGTGCTTTTGTTCGCATCTGGCTTAAGAGTTCAGCTACGCTGCTTCTTGTCACCGGTATCGGCCGGCTGATTGACTACGCGTTACGCAAAGAAGGCATGCCCCGTCGTGATCTTTTGTTTCTTTCTGACCTGCTGGTGGGTGTGGTTGCCGCAGTTTTAGTCGCGGTAATGGCTATCCGCCAAGAGCAGAAAGGCCGGTTCCTTCAAGTCCGGCTTAGGATTATTCGTGAGATGAACCATCACATTCGAAACGCCCTTCAAGTCATTTCTTTTCAAGCCCACTTGAAAGGAGAAACACAGATCCAGGAGATCGACGCGGCGGTGAAGAGGATTACGTGGGCGTTATCCGATATCCTGCCGCGAATGCCTTCCCCGCATGGACATATCACCCAAGGCGACGTTAGGATGCCGGGAAATCACGGGAGCAAATCTTTTGAAGAGGGCGTTTTTGCTGAACCAGAAGTCACAAAATTCACGTCGCACGGAGACGCCGGATTGGAATGATTCTCGGCGGGAGAATGTAGCAGGGCATCAGCGTAAGCAATTCTGCTGCGACAGTCGGCGGTTTCTGATTGACGCTGTTGGATTCCGCGGCTGAGCAGGTATTTCGACGAAGGACAGGTTCATGAAACTTGCAGACATTAACTCCCTGGTGCGCATTTTCAGAACTACAGCATGGCAGATGGCGGCAGTCTATGCCACCATCCCGTGCCTTTGGCTTCTGGTTCATCCGTTTACGGATTTCTGGCGCAAAAACAAAGCACCAATCAAATCCATGGCGTTAGTCTGGCTCGTAATGTGGGCCATGGCAAGATGGGTCATCTGGCCGTACCGAAACCTGCTCTTCTACTCTAGTGTACTCACCCTCTTGCCCGGATTTCTGTTTATTGGCCTAGGCGTTCTCATTTATCGTCACATCGGCGAGTTCGGACTTTCCAGACTCGTCGGCCTGCCGGAAATCACGGCAAAGAAACCACAGCTGCTAATCACCCATGGGATCCACGGCAGAGTAAGGCACCCGATCTATCTTGCACACTTATGCTGCCTGGTGGGATTGGCCCTCTCCAGTGGTTTGGCCGCTGTATACGCCATGGTGGCCTTTGCCCTCATCACCGGCGTGTTTCTCATTCGATTTGAAGACAAGGAACTCGAACGGCGTTTCGGAGAGGAGTTTCGCGCATATCGCGTACAGATTCCGGCGCTAATACCGTTAGTCCGATCTCGGCGAGTTGATTCAGCTGCAACTCTAATTATCCACGGAAACCAAATAGAGCGTGGTACGCCGCTGAACGGACGTGACGCGGTGCAGGGAACACTAGACTAGGGCGCGTCAAAGGAAAGATGAGGTATGCCTGGTCTGAATGCATTGTGTCCTTTCGCCAAGGCTGCGTGACTTTAGGAACGGCGATTCGGTATCTGCTCAAACACTGGAAGCGGCTCACTCTGTTGCTGCGCAAGGCCGGAGCCCCACTGGACAATAATCTTTGTGAAAGAGCTTTGAAGAAGGCCATTCTTCATCGCAAAAACTCTTTGTTTTACCAAACAGAAAATGGGGCGGGTGTGGGCGATCTGTTCATGAGCCTGGTTCACACCTGCGAACTCTGTGGAACCAACCCGTTCGAGGCCGCCCGCTGTCAGGATTTTCTACCTCCTCTTAATCCCCTCTCGTCCGCCGAGCCCAATCCACCGACTTACTAAATCGGCATACGTCCGGCTCGAACGGTGTTGCGAACCGTCAATCAACTTCAGCACGAATTCCCGATTCTCAATCGGCCGTAGCTCCGTAATCAAACGACTCCGCACAATCCGGCTGCGGTGAATACGCATGAACTCCGCCGGGTCGAGCCGCCTTTCGAGCGAATTCATGGATTCCCGCAGCAGCCAGGCGCGGCCCTTGCCGTGCAACTCCACGTAGTCACCTGCGGAGCTAATCCACGCCACGTCTTCGAGCTTTACAACCTCGATTCGGCTGCCCGTGCGAACCGCGACGCGGCTGAGATACATTCCTGCTGAATCTCCAGCGAGGCGAAGCAGCCGAGCTGTCACTTCCGCCTTGGCATTTGTTTCCAGCATCGCTTTCGCTCTCCGGACCGCTGCCTCGAAGCGAATTTCGTCGGGCGGCTTCAGAAGGAAATCGATCGCATGGACTTCAAACGCGCGCAACGCATGCTGCTCGTAAGCGGTGAGGAAAATGATTCCGGGCACTCTCTCCGGCGGCAAGGCGCGGATCACCTCGAAGCCGTTCATCCGCGGCATCAGCACGTCGAGAAAGACAACGTCCGGCTTGAGGTCAAGAATCGCCGACATGGCAGATGCGCCGTCGTCGCATTCGCCTACAACCTCAATTCCGGCGAAGCGTTGCAGTCGTAATCGAATCCCCCTGCGCGCTAGCGGTTCATCATCAGCAATCAGGACTCGCATGGAACCTCGCCAGGTGTGAAATGGAGAGGAACGCGCAAAGAGACGCAACAGCCGCCGTCATCAAGCCCCTTCACTTCAAAATCATGGTCCGATCCATACAAGGTGGCAAGCCGCTCCCGGGTATTCGCCAAACCGATCCCATGGCCATTAGATTCTTCAGCAGACCGGGCGCCGGTATTCTCAATCGTGATCCGCAAGCCACCTCGATCACGAGAAGCTCTGATGTGAATTTTTCCGCCTCGTTTGGAGTGTGCGATACCGTGGCGGACAGCGTTCTCCACCAGCGGTTGCAGCAGCATTGCTGGCACGAGCGCCGCGTCTAGATCTTCTGCCACGTCGCACACGAAGCGCAGCCGGTCTCCCATCCGCACCTGTTCGATGCTTACGTACTGCTGCGCGTGGGCAATTTCCGCTTTCAGCGGTGTCTCCAGAGCAGGATCGCTCTGAAGCGTGTTGCGCAACAAGTAGCAAATCCGCGTCAGCATCTGATTCGCACCCGTTGTGTCACCTTCCAGAATCAACGTCGAGACGGCGTTCAAGGAATTAAAAAGGAAGTGCGGGTTCAATTGATAGCGGAGCGCGGCCAGCCGCGCCTGGCGCGCTTCGGATTCCGCGACGATGAGCCGCTCACGTGCGGCCAGCGAGTGCGCATACTGCCGGAGGCTGAAGTAAAGGTTGGACCACAACAGTAAGACGACAAAGCACTGGACGACATCGAGCGGCCAACCGGACCAGTCGGTAGGCTTCGCCGGAATCGGCAAACGGAAGGGCCCTGTTGCTGCTGCTAAGGCGCCTGTCAGCGACCCCGCAACGGCGGCGCCCTCCAGTGCGATCCAGGACTTGTGGCGGTCCCACCACATTCGGTAGAGCGGCCGCAGGAGGCTGCTGATGGCGAGGAGCGAGACAACGAAGATCGCCGCCCCGATCCACACGTTGCGGTCGTAGACATCCGGAAAAAAAGCGACCAGCGCGAGTGCGTAGAAGCCGCACCATCCGAGCACTTGAAGGGCCCAGAACGAAGGTAGGCGCGGCGGCGGATCTGGAATCACATTTGCATTCTAGATCAGCTTACATGCAGCGTGACAACAGTTCGGCGCAGAAAGCCGGCGGTCCGGCGCATATTCGGCTCGGGGCGAATCACAGTGAGCACCAAATCTAGCGGCTGCCCTTAGCCTGTATACATGAATCTAGAATCACTTCGGCCAGCGGCAATATTCGCTATTTTGCTGATCGCCATCAGCGACAAGGCGGGGCAGGCTCAGAATCGCAGTGGGGATCCTGACATTATCCGGGTGATAACGACTACTCTGGCGGGCTCCAAGATGCAGGGTAGGGGAACTGGAGAGCCGGGCGGCGATCAGGCGGCCAAATACATTGCTCAACAATTTGCTCGAATCGGACTCAAGCCTGGCGGAGACGACTCGACGTACTTCCAGCGATTGAAAGTCCAAGTGCGAATCCCGCTGCCGGAGACGGCCCTTGTCATTCAAAACCACAGCTTCGGGCTCCGGAGAGATTTTGGCATCGCCCAGCCGCCGCCCCCGTACCAACTGGCTAAGGTGACCGGCGATATCGTTTTTGTGGGTTATGGAGTCGTGTCGCCTGAATTGCACCGTGACGATCTGGCCGGTATCGACGTGGCCGGCAAGATCGTGATGTTACTGGAGGGCAAGCCGGAGAATGCCGATCCGCAGGTCTGGGACAAAGTTGCCGCCCAGCGGGTGGTTTATGGCCGGCTGATCGAACGGGGAGCGCGCGGCTTCGTGGTCGTCTGGAACGGCGATATCAGCCATTTCCCCTCGGTCGCAGCGTTTCTGTCGAACCGCAGCGTGGGATTCAGCGAGGACTTACCATACCCGGTGCGCCCGGCACGCTGGGGACTCGAACTGCTGGATCCGGAATACCGCCTTCCCACATCGTTGCTCGCCAGCGTACAAACCGCTGAACAAATATTCCTCATGAGCTCTAGCAGTTTCGCGGAATCAAAGCGTCGGGCTGAAAGTGGCGAATTCGTCTCAAAAGATCTGCGCCTGACGGCTGCGATTTCGCCCAAAGTGCGAAACGAAGAGCAGACGAGCTCGAACGTGATCGGCGTGCTCGAAGGCTCCGATCCGGTCCTGAAGAGCCAAGCAGTTGTCTATACGGCACACTACGACGCTTATGGCGTCGACGAACAAGGAACCGTTTTTCCCGGAGCGACCGACAATGCCTTGGGGGTGGGGAAACTGCTCGCGGTTGCCGCTCGATTCGCACGAGAAAAGTCGCGGCCGCGTCGCTCGATCCTCTTCCTGGCGTCAACCGGCGAGGAATACGGCGACCTTGGCACGGGCCACTGGCTTCGGCACCCTACGTGGCCGCTTGAGAACGTGGCTGCTGATATCAATTTCGATGGCAACCCCATGGAGCTTTGGGGCCGCGTCGGCTTTGTGATCAATTTTAGCTTCGGCCAATCGGACTTGGGGCCGATCGTTCGCCGCGTAGCCGCCGCCCAGGGACTGGCCGTGATTCCCGATCCAGCACCCGAAGAGGAGCTTTTCACACGGGGTGACCATTGGGCTTTCGTCCAGAGGGGAATCCCGGCATTGTACCTGATGGGCGGTCCGCTCGATCCAGCAGTCGAAGAACGGATGGCCCAGTGGCAGGCCAACCACTATCACATGCCCACCGATTCTATGCAACCCGGTTGGAATTGGGAAGGTCCGCGCCAAATGGCAGAATTGGGCTTCGAAATCGGCCGGCAAGCTGCGGATCAAAACACGATGCCGCAGTGGCGGCCTGGCTCTAAGTTCAACCACCCGCGTGGCACCGATCTCGCTCGGTAAGATCTACTCCCTTTGAACCCGAGGGGCTCAATCAACAAAGGAGGAGCGGCGCCAATTTCTCCGCTAATTCAGGTTTTGGGTAAACCACTGGTTCGACCACTGAGACTTGAACAGATCAGCCTATCCTTGGGAAGCAGTGGGGTGCTCACCCTATCTAAGTCACGCAGCCTTGCCGAAAGGACACAATGCATTCGCCCAAATTCTTGGCACAGTCTGAGTTAAGGGGGGAATCTGGAAAAACAGTCATGCGAGAATGGCGTATGCTACTAAGCGATGGCTCTCGGCATGCGCCACTTGATCATCATGACCTTGACACCGTCGTTCACAACCAGGCACGAGACCATCGCGTATGCGAAGATCGCGA
>DATGJE010000373.1:0-3603 GCA_035295305.1 Candidatus Acidiferrales bacterium
ATTGCCGCGGCGCCGTCGATGGCGTGTTCGACAAAGGGATCCATGGCCGCTTGGCGCGTGGGAATCACAAGCGTGGCAATTGAGTTTTCGTGGCAGAGCGATTTGATGTATGGGTTATAGGCGTCCGTGCCGCTGGCGCGCAGAATCAAGAAGTCGCCGCCGCGCGAGCGTTCGCAAAGCCACTGGAACGCCGCGTCCAAATCCTCGCCTCCGCCAATGAGTGCGAAGCCGGGCCGCGTCGAAACGTGCACGTCCTTAGAATTCCCGATACGGAAATACTGATACGGCGCGGGGGAGACAACTTTGGACTGACCGGCTGTCGCGACCGCGAGCAGCACGACCATCGGAACCAGGGCGAGTGTACGCGGAAGGTTCATAAGTTTCGGCTCGCTATTGTATCCCCGCCAAGGCGGTAATCGAGCGCGGCAAATAAAAACGGCCCCGAGCGCGTTCGGGGCCGTTCTTGCTTTTGAATTGAAGCTGATCCAGTTTAGTCGCCGGCGACGTGCTCGGGCTCGGCAACTTCCGGCTTACTCGCGTTGGTACCGTTGCCGTTGCTGTGGCCGTTGCTATGGCCATTGCCGTTCGGCTGTGCGTTGGCGATGGTAACCGGAGCCGAGATTTTGGCGCCGGGGACGGCGGTCTTCATAGCCGTGAGGGAGCCGATCTGCACGACTTCCTCCTTGGGCTTCTTGAGGACCATTTCCTCGTAGATAGCGCGTACCTTGGCGGCCTCTTCCATCGCCTTGCGCCGGCGTGCGCGATCTTCCTCGGCTGCGGTGAGAGGAATATCGTGCTCGAGGTGCCGAACGCGCGCGGCGTCCGAAGCGTCAACCTTAAGCGAGTGCTCGTAGTGCTCCAGATTGACCGCCTTGCCCTTGGCGTAGATTTCGTGCTTGCCGTGCTCCTTGTACCACTGCGCGACAGTCGCGTTCTTGTACATGTTCTCGATGATTTTGCGCCAGCCGATGCCCGTGTTGTACGCGCAGAAGGAAATTTCGCCCTGCTGCGTGGCGTACGGGATGATGCACATTTCGGTGCGGCGGAAATCATAGTTGAACAAATCCTGGAACCACATGCCCGCGATGAAGAGGAAGTTCCAAGGATCGGAATCGCGGCGCTTCATGGCATCTTCGTAGGTGCGTTCCGGGTTCGTCTTGCCGTACTTCTTATCGGCATCCTTCGTAAGCGCCCAAGTCTTGTCGAACTTCGTGAACAATTGCTTGAGCGTGAGGGACGGCGGAGCGTTGAACGGGCTGTAATTCTTCAGCAGCGCCATGCCCATCATGAAGTTGGAGAATTTCTTGCCGCGCGCCGCGTCCGTGATCGCATTGACGTCCTTGACCAACTGAGGCGCGTCGAGGAAACGCGGAACCGGCGCCCACTCTTTCGTGTTCTTGTTGATCATCATCGCCGTGCCCACGCCGCAGTTCGGGTGGCATCCGCAGGAGAGCGAACCCCACTGCGCATCCGCGCCGTGAACCAGGTCCGAAAATCCCGCGAACGTGCTGACGAACGACAGCGGAAACCAGTCGCGTGTCGGTTCGAGCTGGCCCACCTGATTGCTCACGTCCTTGGCCAGATGCGAAAGCGTGTAACGCTGCCGCATGCGGCGCTCAGGTGTGATGTCTTCGTCGCGCCCAGTGAACGAAACAGGCTGAAAGGAGACGAAGGCGATTTTCTTCGGATTTTCCATCGCGAACTTCACGATCGGACCAACCTGGTCGTTGTTGACGTTATTGACGATCGTCGTCACCAGAACGATTTCGATGCCCGCCTCATGCATGTTTTCGATGGCGCGCAACTTCACGTCGAACAGATTGCCGACTTGGCGGTGGCTGTTCGCGTCGTTGCCGATGCCGTCGAATTGCAAGTAAGCGTAGCGAAGGCCGGCTTCGAATGCCTTCTTCGAAAATTCCTTGCTCTTCGCAAACTCGATGCCGTTGGTCGCCGCCTGCACGCTGTTGTAACCCACCTTGCGGGCGTAAGCGACAGCGTCGAGGAAATAGGGGCTCATTGTCGGCTCGCCACCGGAGAATTGCACGGACATCTGGCGGCGCGGCTTGATCTTCAGAGCGTTGTCGAGAATTTCCTGAATTTCTTCCCAGCTCAACTCGTGCACATAGCCGACCTGGTTGGCGTCCATGAAGCAGGGATCGCACATCATGTTGCAACGGTTGGTGAGGTCGACGGTGAGTACCGCGCCGCGGCCGTAACGCACCGTGCTGGAACCGTGGCGGTGAAGATCTTCGTCATTGTGCGCGGGAATATCGCGGCCCGGGAAATTCTTCTCGATCCATTCGAGGAATTTCGCATCGATGGCCATCAGGTCTTCGCAAACGCCGTGGATGGGACATTCCTTCACCATCCAGACCTGGCCGTCGCGCTCGATGATCTGCGCTTTGATCTCGCCGACTTTCTCGTGGACGAGGTCAGTCCAATCTTTTTTTCCGCTGATGATGGCTTCGCGGGCGTCTTTGACGCAGCCCGGACACAGCGAATCCGTTGTGCGCGGCCAGCCGAGTGTCGGCTTGCTCTTCTCCCACGACTTGAGCAATGGCTTATCCGACCATTTTGGCGTAAAGGATGGATTCGGATTGCGCTTGTTGAAATACTGAATGCCGTTAAAAGTGACTGTCGCCGCTTTGCAAACCGCCCAGTCAAATGATTTCCAGATGCGGTTACGAACCGTAATGGGCATGGCTCGAACCTCCGTTTCCTCAGAGTTAAGAAAATCTAACGCAATTGAATTGTATGAAGCCGCCGTTCGGCCATTCACTGTACCAACAGGTGAACGGACAGCTCCCCCTAAACTATTACCCGCCTATAGTTTGCAGTGTTCGGAAGGCCTCGTCCAGCCCAAACATCCAAACGGTTGTTTTAGGGGTTAAATGGGCCGTATCGGCCAGCGAAAGGACCCCGCAAATGAGCAGTATTGGACAATCGGGCGCCCATCGTCAAGATTCATTGTCCCGTAACAGAACTGCGAATCAGCCGTAATGTGCCGCCCGAAGAATGCCTCGGCGCGAAATTCTTCGGCGACTTGAAAAGTACGGGCGAGAAATCCACAGGACGGCTTGACGCTTTCGGCCAAGGGTAGTAAAAGCGCTAAATCTTTCGGGGGTGGGGAAAACTGATGACACACAAAATTGGCCGTTCGATTTTCCTGCTGCTGATTCTCTCCGCGTGCCTGCCATTGGCAACGAAAGCGCAGCAGACCCTGGGCTCGATCAATGGAACGGTGACCGACACGTCGAATGCGGTCGTCGTGAAAGCCGCAGTGCAGGTGAAAAACCTGGCCACCGGACTGACGGTCGACGCAACGACGCAGAACGACGGCTCGTACAACGTCGCGAATTTGCCGATCGGAACGTACAGCGTCTCGATCTCGAAGCAAGGCTTCAAGACCGAAGTGCACTCGGACATCCTTGTCCGTGGGAACTTGACGACCACGGTGAACGCCACGCTGCAACCAGGCGAAATCAGCTCCACGGTCACCGTGACCAGCACGCCGCTGATGAACCAGACCGACACAACCAACGGCTATACGCTCGGTTCGGAAGTGATTCAGTCGACTCCATTGGGGACGGGCAGCTTCACGCA
>DATGJE010000374.1:0-3663 GCA_035295305.1 Candidatus Acidiferrales bacterium
CAAAATTTCGGCGTGGAGATTCTCGCTGACTTTGTTGAGCACGCGGACGATTTCGATGAGCGGCGGCGATTGGCGCTCGGCAAGAACGAGCGTGTTCGTTTCAGAAATCGGCGAGGAACTTTGCGGCAGCGCTGGCGGTGGATCGAACGTCATGCCGTCCGAAGGCGGGGGAGCGTGAAGCGCGCGCGCGTCACCGGTCACGCGAATGCCGCGCGCGAGAAGCATTTGCTTCAGCACGTTGGCCGTGTAGTCCGCCGGATCGGGCATGGCCATCGCCAAATCGATGGGCGCGTGGCCGAGCGGGATGGAGCCGCGCACCAGAAATGCCTTAGTTCCCGGATTCTCGACTGTGTTGAAATCCGGTTGCGAGCCGGCAGCGCTGGTGATCACATTGTAAGCATAAACATCGTAGCCAGGCCACGGCTCGACAGCGACCCACGCGGGCGCGCCCACATGATCACCGGGCGTAACTTTTACGTCGAGCCCGTTGTCGTCAAAGCAAATCGCGCTGACCGCGGCGCCGTAATCAAACGGCATGTCGCCGACGGCCCAGCCTTCCGGAAACGGCTCGTAAGGGAAATAGGTATCGTCCGCGATGATGTCGCCGTCGATTTCCTTCACGCCCTTCGCGACGATGGCGTCGACGAGTTCGGCGAGCGGCTGGTTGGACGGACCGTCGATGGGATTTTTCGCGTCGTAAGGAATGCGGCGGTTGGAGAAATCAGGATCGCCGCGGCCGACGAGCGTCAGATCGCCGCGCAAACGGCCCGCGGAATCGAGAGTGCCGTGCGTTTCGATGGTGGTGCGGAAGCGATAATCCGGGCCGAGCATGGCCATGGCAAGCGTGGTGGTGAAGAGCTTGGTGTTCGAGGCAGGCGTGAAAAAGCGGTCGGCGTTCAGTTCGTAGAGCGTTTTGCCGGTGGCCGCGTCCACGATCAGGACTCCGACAAAAGATTTCTGGGCGACCGGAATCGCCAGAGCAGATTCGACGCGTTGCTGGAATCGCACGATATCGGTGGGAACGCGCGCGGCGGGTTTGTTCTTGGGCGGACGCGCGAAAGAAAATGGCGAACCGGTGAGCATAGCCGCAGCAAATAGCGCGCAAATGGCCACTGATTTCGACGCGGACTCTGCGGCGCACTTTGTGTCGACGTTCGCGAATTGATGCTGGCGCACAGTGTCACCCCTGCGAATATCCTGCGGCAATATTTTGCGACCCGGAAATTCGGCCGCGCGATTATATGCCAGTTTATTGGGACTAGAAGCGCAGAGTTGAGAGTCGATTCACGACGTCGCAACCAGCGCGGCGTTCACGGCTTTGCCACATCGGGATTTGTTGAACGAAGCGCGGGAAACGACTAAAATGAAGCGGCATTCAGGAGGCTGTCCATGCGAAAAGTGTTCTCTTTTCTGATAACCATGGCGTTGGCGGGAATACCGGCTTTGCTTGCTGCTTCAACGGTGCGCGCGGCCGATCGGGACAGCAAGGCCAATAAGCGCTTGGAGAATTCCGGCGAAGTGATGAAGGAGATCCTCGACATACCCGACGACATTCCGGCAGATCTGCTCGACAAGGCCGAATGCGTGATTGTGATTCCTTCGGTAATTAAAGTAGCGTTCGGCATCAGCGGCAGCTATGGAGCCGGCGCGATGACGTGCCGCAGCGGCGAGGACTTCACAGGGCCGTGGGGCGCGCCGACGATGATGCGCCTGGAAGGCGGAGGTTTTGGATTTCAGCTCGGCGGCCAAGCAACGGATTTTGTGCTGCTGGTGATGAACAAGCGCGGCGCCAGCGCGATCCTCAGCAGCAAAGTGAAACTCGGCGCGGATGCCTCGGCGGCCGCGGGCCCCAAGGGCCGCAATGCAGCGGCGGACACCGACGTCACGATGCGCGCAGAGATTCTGACGTACTCGCGCGCGCGAGGACTCTTCGCAGGCATCTCTCTGCAAGGTTCGACGCTGAGGCCGGACAATGAAGCGAATCAGAACGTCTACGGGCGAAAGATCGAGGCGAAGGACATCGTGCTGAAACACGCGGTGGGAGTTCCTGCGTCGGCGCGAGTGCTGATCGATACGCTGGAGCGACATTCGCCGAGGAACCACTCCGATCCTAAGTCCCTAAGAGACTAGCTGCGAATTCGTAACAGCAGAGCAAAGAGAGCGCGGGTGAGAACTGAGTTTCCCGCCCGCGCTTTCTTTGGCACCACTACTGCACCACGACGGAACGGCTCTGGCCTTTGAAACGAACTTCCTGAATTTTTCCTGAATCTGTGACGATCGCGTTTTGGTCGATCTTCTGCGTGGCGTCCTTCCACTGAATCGGAGCTTCAGCAATCAGTTTTTTGCCGCGGAAGAACGAAACGGTTGAATCGTTCGCGACCACGTTATATTCGCCCGGCGTCAGCGTCGTGCCGCTGATTATCTCGCCGCCGGCAACATTGAACTGACCCTTGAGGATTGAGTTGGACATCTTTGCGCCTTTTGGCGACGCCATGGCAGGAATCGCCGCGGCCAACATCAATGCCACTGCGAAGAGATGCACCAGCTTGTTGTGTTTCATTTTCGATTCTCCTTTTTCGAAACGGGCACGCTCTTACTGATTGCTTTAGACGTGAAAATATTTTGAAGGAATCAGATTCGTCGCAAAGAAGTGAAAATAATTTTTGCGACGCGTTTTACGTGTTCGAAATCGTCTGCGCGTGCCAAATGCGTACAAATTTAATGACAATTTTCCGAAAGGTCGCAGAGGCGATCTCCGTAATTTCGGATTCATCCATTCAGAAGCGCTCGATGAACCCGAGGCAATTCTTGTCCGCGACTTCAGCGCCACAGCCGTGTTGCGTTGACACTCCCCGCCCGCTAATCAATAATCGCTCGAGATGATTGGACAGCTTCGAGGCGCACTGATTGATAAACGGCCGAATCAAGTGATCGTGGATGCCGGCGGCGTCGGTTATCAGGTACAGATCCCGCTTTCGACGTTTGCGGGACTGGGCGCGCTGCACGCCGAAGTGACGCTGCTGATTCACACCCACCTGCGCGAAGATCAAATCGCGCTCTACGGATTTTTGACGGCGCGCGAAAAGCAATGCTTCGAAATGCTGATCTCCACTTCCGGCGTGGGGCCAAATCTGGCGCTGAAAATTCTGTCGGGAATGAATTTGGACGAGTTGGTCCCCGCGATCCGCAAGGGCGATGTTCTGCAACTCAAACGCATTCCGGGCGTCGGGCAGAAAACCGCGGAACGCATTATTCTGGAGCTGCGCGACAAATTCGCCGTGGTCGAAATCGCCGGGCCGGGAAAACCGGCGTCACGTTCGCAAGTGGAATCGGACGTCGCGTCGGCGCTGGTGAATTTGGGCTACGACGGGCGTTCCGTGGAAAAGACGCTCGAGGAAGTGCGCGGCGGAGCGGGCGCGAGCTTTGAATTGCTGCTTCGCGCCGCTTTGCAAAAGCTGGGCGGCGCTGCAATTGAGAAAGGCGCGCGCGCAGGCCGCGGCGATTAGCCTAATCGTTGCGCCAAAAACAGGATTCATGGTTGAGCTGAAACATCGGGTCGTCTCAGGGCAAGCATTTGACGAGGATGCGCGTCTCGACGCCAGCGTCCGTCCCAAACGCTTCGATGATTTTGTGGGGCAGTCGCGCGTGAAGGAAAATTTGAAA
>DATGJE010000375.1:0-7094 GCA_035295305.1 Candidatus Acidiferrales bacterium
GCCCGCCATCGCCGCGCGTCACGTGCCCAAAGATTTGGAGGAGATTGCGTTCGCGACCGTGCGCGAGCTCGCGGAAATGATACGCACGAAAAAAGTGTCGTCGACGGCGCTGACGCAAATGTATTTGACGCGCCTGAAGCGTTATGACCCGCTACTGCACTTCGTTATCACGTTGACTGAAGACCGCGCGCTTGCGCAGGCCAAAGAAGCAGATCGCGAAATCGCCGCGGGAAAATATCGCGGCCCGCTCCACGGGATTCCGTGGGGTGCGAAAGATTTGCTGGCCGTCAAAGGCTATCCCACCACGTGGGGCGCCGCGCCTTACAAGGATCAGATGATTGACGAAGACGCGACCGTGGTGAAGCGCTTGGACGCAGCCGGCGCGGTGCTCGTGGCGAAGCTGACGCTCGGAGCTCTCGCGGAAGGCGATCATTGGTATGGCGGCGTCACGCGCAATCCATGGAATCCGGATCAGGGCTCAAGCGGCTCTTCCGCCGGACCATCGTCGGCGACGGCCGCGGGTTGCGTCGGATTCGCGATTGGCTCCGAAACGCTGGGATCGATTTCATCGCCGAGCACACGCTGCGGAGTGACAGGCTTGCGGCCGACGTTTGGGCACGTGCCGCGCACGGGCGCGATGGCGCTCTCATGGAGCCAGGACAAGCTTGGCCCCATCTGCCGCGCCGTGGAAGATTGCGCGCTCGCGCTCGATGCAATTTACGGACCCGATGGCGAGGACCGCTCCGTGCAGCCCGCCGCGTTCAGTTGGAACGCTCATCAGGACTGGCGGAAATTCCGCGTCGGCTTCCTCGAATCCGAATTCAAGTTTGATCGCGCCGCGCTGGAAGAGCGCGTAAAGAATTTTCGCGGTGTCACGGACGCCGAGAAGCAACAGATCATCAAGTCAGCCGAATACGATCAAAAATTCAACGAGGCTGCGTTGCAGAAATTGCGCGACATGGGCGTGAAGATGACGGCTATCGAATTGCCGAAGCTTCCTTATCAGCCGATGGTGACGATCCTCAACGTTGAAGCCGCCGCGGCATTCGATGAGCTAACACGCACGGGGCGCGACAAACTTCTCGTCGATCAAACGGCCGGTGGTTGGGCGAACACGTTCCGAGTGGCACGCTTCGTCCCCGCCGTGGAATACGTACAGGCGAATCGCGCAAAGTTCCTCGCGATGCAGGCTGTTGCCAAGGTGTTCGAGGGTTACGACGTGATCGTTGCGCCGACGAATGGCGAGCAGCTCACGGTGACGAATCTCACCGGCCATCCAGCATTGATTTTGCCCAATGGTTTTCGCGGAGACGACGCGCCGCCCGCGGTAAAAGACAAAGACGGAATGGTCGGCAATTATGGCGGCCCCGGCACTCCGGTGAGTTTGACATTTCTCGGCCCGCTTTATGGAGAAGAAAAAATGCTGGCATTCGGGCGAGCTTATCAGGACGCGACGATGTTCCATTTGCAGCATCCGAAGCTGCCGGAATAGGAGAGCAGTTTCAGCGGTACGCAATTACGAAAATTCGCAGGAATGGGAACAATATACGACCATTCGGACGCGGGGGATACGGGGCGCGGATTTTCTCAAGATACTCGGCGATGAATCGCTCACGCTCGGGTTCTTCCTCGATGGCCTGAAGATACGCGCGCATTCCTGTGCCTTTGTACCATTCGACCACCGCTTCCGCATTGGGCATCACGTGGATGTACTCGGTCTCCCACAGTTCGACGCGCGAAGCCAGCGGCGCAACGAGATCGTAGTAAAACCCCGAGTCATGCGAGTGCCAGTTCTTCACGCGTCCCGTGGGGAACCATTTGCGCCAGCCAAGCGACGCCGCCATTTCGCGCAACAATCGGTGCGCCGGACGGTCAAAGCTGCTGGGAATCTGTACCGCAAGAGCGCCGCCCGCTGCGACGCGCGCGAAAAGTTTGGGATATAGAGCGGTGTGGTCGGGAAGCCACTGAAGCGCTGCATTCGAGAAAACGACGTCGAACTGTTGCTCCTCCTCGGCCGCCCATTTGACAATATCGCTGACGATCCACCGCCCACGCGGATGCGCCTGGATGGCAGCGTTAATCATTTCGGCCGAGCTGTCGACTCCGGTGATCTCCGCTTGCGGCCATCTTTCCGCGAGAACTTGCGTGCTGTTGCCGGGGCCGCAGCCGAGGTCAATCACATGGTGAACGTTGGGGACGGCAACGCGGGCAGCGAGGTCACGGCAAGGCTGTGTGCGCTCTTCGGAGAATTTCAGATACTGCTCGGGATTCCAGCCGGCCATTTCAAGACGAAGACGTCTACTCCATTCTCGGCGCGAGTTTGAGGGGGCGCGCGAGATGCATCCAGGTCAATAATTTCAGCACCGGCCACGATGGATCGAACTCGCCGCGAAACACGCTGAAGCGCGCGGAAGTGGGATAAGCGTGATGATTGTTGTGCCAGCCTTCCCCCGCGGTGATTAGCGCGATGAAGCCCAGATTCGTGGCAGTGTTGTCGAAATTGCGTTTGCCAAAGGCGTGATTTGCTCCGTTAATCACAGCATTGAGGAAAATATATGTGGCGGCTTGGACGAGGTAGGCAAGCCCTCCCCAGACAGGTCCGAGGAGCAGCATGAAAATCGCGACGCCCGTGATTACGCCCGCTAGCCCAAAGCCAAAAATGTGGCGGTCGAGCCAGCCATTGCCAACATCCGGAGCGAACGTAGCCAGCGTCTCCGGCTGCTTCGCTTCGCGCGCGTAATAATAGACGTTGCCAAGCAAAATCCGCCACAGGCCTTCGAGCACCGGGCTGTGCGGGTCGCCCTCAACGTCCGTGTGGCGATGATGTTTACGATGCACCGCGACCCATTCCTTGGTGTTGATTCCGGTCCACAGCCAAAGCTGCAAGCGCATGGGAAACGCAACAATGGGGCTGAGATACACGCCGCGATGCGCGAGCGTTCGGTGCAAATAAATGCTGGTGGCAAATGAGGACAGTTGAACGGCCACAACTACAGCGATAGCGGCATAGAGGAGATGTAGCAAAGGCGCCTCGATCTTTTCTGTTTCTTGTTTAGATAGCGAACGCCTAAGAATAAACCGGGGATGAAAGACAGTCAAACGCTACGTGGTGCATCTTTCCAGAATTAGTTACGGGTCGTTTAGAATGCGACTTTCCGTTGGGAGCTGACTGTATCTTGTCCAGCCATAGCAAGCGCTCGTTGAGCCGATAACTACTTGTTCGCACCCTGCCTTCACGTGACGCCCGCCTTCCGCGCTGGCACATTAGAATCTTTCCTGTTTGCGGAGAGGGCGACACGGTTCCTCCCGCAGAGTAGTGAAGTGAGGCTTTCACGACTCCGCGTTAAGCGGCGGGAGTGAAAAAGAAACTTACAATACCGTGAGATTATTTCCAGGTTGATGTGATTCCGGCTGTCCGAGCCGAAAATCGGGCTAGGAGGATTTTCGATGAAAAAGAAAGTCATGAGCATTCTGGTTGCGTCCGCATTTGCGCTGGCGCTCTCATTCCCGATGGCGACCTCCGCGGATCCGGGCCCTTCACCGTCTAAGGTACCGACGGTAACGCCGTTGCACGCGAATACTCAGGATCGCGACGACAGAGAGCGCCATCCAGAAATTCGCGACGCGATGAATCTATTGAACCAAGCCCAGGATCACCTGCGGCACGCTGATACTGACTTCCATGGCCATCGCACGAAGGCCATGAAGCACATCAGCGAGGCCATGGAAGAGCTCAACCTCGCTCTCCGCTCCGACAGACACTAAATCTGGAATCTGCCGCCGCAAAACGAGCGGCACAAAAAAAGAGCGGCGCTTCTGCAACTTGCTGGCGATAATCGCCAGACAAAAACAGAACGCCGCTCTTCTTCTTTTCAAGATGAAAGTAATCTAAACGGGGGCGCGTTACTACTCGCTTGTTGGGCTTGCTTTGGCGGCTGGCGCGGTTGATCCAGACTTGCCAGACGCAATCGCGCGAACGATTTTATTGGCGATGCCACTGCTGATTGGGCACGTTGTGTCGTTGATGCGGCACTCAGCCAGCGTCAACTTGCAGCCGCAAGTGCAGCTTTGGGCATTCAGGCGGTGCAACGCGATTTTCTTCTGTGCTGGAGTCAATCCGGCGAAACTCACACCAGGTAGTGCATTCGCCCGGGCGGCGTTTTTCAAGAAGATTTGGCCGGTATCTTTAAAGGTCTCAATGCGCGCCGTAACCGGCATGCCCATCACCGAGCGCACTTCCATGTCGTAAAACTCGAACGGATACACGCCCACGTTTTTCTGCACCACGCGGCCGTCCGCGTTGATCACGAATGTTGTCGGCAGCGCGGCAACTCCGCCATATTCGCGTTCGAGTTGCGCGCTCGACATAATGACCGGATAATTGATGCCTGCTTTGTTAGCGAATTTCGCCACCTGTTCGGGCGGCGCTTCGTCTTCGGACGCGCCCACCACCTCAAGAGTATCTTTGTACTGCGCTTGCAGCTTGATCATTTCCGGAATTTCCTCGCGACAAGGACCGCACCATGTCGCCCAAAAATTCAACAGGACGACTTTCCCCTTCAGCGCGGCAGTCGAGACCACCTTGCCGGAAAGATCGCGCACGAGGAACGGCGGAGCAGACTCAGGGTCTTTTGCAAAGTAGAGAACGGGCACATCCTGAGTTTGGGCGCTTGAATTTACCGCCGCCGGCAAAACGGAACGGCTACGCTTAGCGCCCGCGCGCGCGACGGCTACGGCGTGCAACACAAAAAATGCCGTACCTGCCGCCAGTGCCAGCAGCACTATCGAAGCAACGATGTTCATTCGCGTCATGCGCATACGATTCAATCCCAGCCTTATTATGGGGCCGACCCATTATGAGTACAAGCCAAACAGCCTGTTTGGATTCCTCATGTGCGTCCGTTTCGCGCGTTTTTGGGAGGGGGACGTCTACGCCGATAATTTCGAAATGGCACGGGAGTCCAACACTTCTTGCTCCGCGGAGTGATCCTGAATCGGGAAGCCGCTTTTCTGCCAGGCTGCGAATCCTCCCGCCAGCGGGCGCACGCGCGTTATACCTTGCCTTCTCAGCAGCAGCGCCACACGGGCGCTGGTGGCCTCATTGGGTCAAGTGCAGTAGAGCACAACGTCCCGGTCTCGCGGAATCTCTTGTTGGCGTTGTTCGATCTCTTTTGGGTCGAGGCGCAGCGCGCCGGGAATCGTCAGCGGGTCGGCTTCAAACTCCACCGAGTGCCGCAAATCGACGATCTGAATATTCTCCCCCGCGTCCAACATACGCTTCAGCTCTTCGGGCATAATTCGCGCCACCCGCAAATCCCGCAGGAATCGCCGACGCTGCACGTACTTGAATAGAATGTATGCGGCGAGGGCGCTCACCAGCAGGAAGATCAACATCTCGCCCAATCTCATGGCGTATTGCGCCACCCGTTCGAGTTGGTGCGAAAACACGAAACCCAACCCAACGAACGTTCCCGCCCACAACAATGCACCGGACGTGTCATAAACAACGAAGCGCGAGAGGCGCATATGAAATATTCCCGCGAGCGGCGGCGCCACGCTCGAAAGGCCGGGAATGAACTTTGCAACCAGCAGCGATCTGGCGCCCAGCCGTGCGTAAAGATCTTCCGTCCGGCGCGCGCACGAATCAGGCTCGATAGAAATCCGGCAAATCCAATTCAGCACGCTTCCGCCGCGCCGCTTGCCGATTTCGTACCAACAAAGATCGCTGATTGTCGACGCAAACACAGGCAGCGCCAGACACAAAGCCAGATTCAGATTTCCGGCTCCTGCCAGCGCGCCGGCCGCCAATAGAAGCGGTATCGACGGAATCGGAAGCCCGGCTTGCTCGAACAAAACCCAGACAAACAGAACCACGTAGCCATGGGCCACGAGAAAGCCAATTAGAGTCTGCATAGCGGTCGATTAAGAGTGCTGGAAAGGGCCATGCGCGCGCAAGCGGCAAATCCAAGCTGATAAGAAGAGAGCGAGATCGTCGAAAAAGCTGTAAGGATAGCGCCGAGTTCCAAAGAGGGATTCGCATTCCGAATTGGTTCAGCGAAAAATTTGAAATTGCGTCTGGTGATGAAGGTAACCCGATTGCGCTCAACAGCGACCGCAGTGCCTAGGACGCGAGACAGTGGCAGCAATCGTGCACTTGGGAATCGCGGGTCGCGTTCCACAACGTGGCTCATCACACTGTGGCAGAGGAGGAAGGGGCTCGGTCACGGAGTGGTGGGTAACGTTCCCACCTGCCTCTGAGAGGGAAGCTAGGATGGATGACCCCAGACTCGGTCTCGCCTAGGCCGAGTCACCGGAACGCGACTTTTCGGGGCTGCCGATCCCAAGCGGTGGCCCCTTTTTTTGCTTCGCGCTCCTGCTGACACCAGCGGACTTTTCAGCGCTGCTAGTTCATCGAAACTCTTCCAACGACTGGTATCTTCGCCTTGCGCAGCACATGCTCGACTTCCGTCTCCTTCAGCCGCGAAGCATCGTAGTCGAAGTGCAGCCAGTTCTTCTTTTCGTCGATGCGAAATTTCTGCAATCCGTAGGTGTTGGCGAATGAGGCGAGCGCGCGCAGTTGCTCTTGCTTCAGCGGCGCTTGCAGTTCGTAGGTCATGGTCATGAATGTCATGCGTGGATTATAGCAAAGAAGCCTTCAACGGAAAGCTAAAGGGGCACGTGGCGGAGGCGCAGCGCGTTTGTAATTACGGAGACCGAGCTGAACGTCATGGCGGCGCTGGCGATGATCGGGCTCAAGAGGAGGCCGAAAAATGGGTAGAGCACTCCGGCAGCGATGGGCACGCCGAGTATGTTGTAGGCAAACGCGAAGAAGAGATTCTGGCGAATATTGCGCATGGTGGCGCGGCTGAGCCGTCGCGCGCGAACGATGGCTCGCAGGTCGCCTTGCACCAGCGTGATTCCCGCTGATTCGATAGCGACGTCCGTGCCTGTGCCCATCGCGATGCCAACATCCGCCGCCGCGAGCGCAGGCGCGTCGTTGATGCCGTCGCCCGCCATCGCAACGCGCCGCCCCTGCGCCTTCAATCGCTGCACCACCGCCTCTTTGTGCTCGGGCAGTACTTCGGCATCCACTT
>DATGJE010000376.1:0-3709 GCA_035295305.1 Candidatus Acidiferrales bacterium
CGCTGGAGAATGTCGCGCTGGCCGAAGGCGGCTGTGTTGCTATCGAGAAAGAAAAAGAAAATATCGTTCGGGCCGGCGCCGCTGCCAAAGGCCCACAACTTGTAGCCGTGCACTTCGATGTTGGGAATTTTCTCAGAAGCGAAGCGAGCCTCGGTGGAATTCGGAGAAAACTCGCCCAGTGCGACGCCGGCGATTTCGTAAGGATGCTGGGCATTCGCTGACGTGGCGCCCCAAGCGACTTCGTTGATCTGCGTGTCCGGATCAATACCTGCCGAGCGGAGAAACTGTTCGAACTGGCGATAGTTCCCAGGAAGCATTTGTTCTTGAAGCTGCGAGAACCACGAATGCTGCCGCGCTTCTTTGAGATCCGCGTACGCGAGCTCGCTAACGTCTTTTGGAAACAGGCCGATGATGTCGGTGCCGAGTGTGCCGGCGGCAGCACGCGCGGGAATCAGCATGGCGATTCCGAGGATCAGCGCGCTGAATATGGCGGCGAATGCGCCGATAAATTTATTCCCTGAAGAGAGTTTCATGTCTTGGCCCTGCCTCCCTGTTAAGCGCGGACTGTGTGTGAGGTCAGCCGCGATTCGATGTCCTGCGATTGCGTGCGCATGGCGGCGACGAATGATGCGTCAGTGATGGAGTCCAGATTGATGGCTACGTTTGCGAGCGCGCCGCGCGCCCCCGCAGCCGCCATCAAACGCGCGACGCGAAGGTCTGAAAGCATAGAAGCGCTGGAGATGGCTTCCAGTTGCCCGAGGCGTTCAAAAAGTTCCAAAGACTTACGGGCGACAGCCATGGGAACCTCGGCTGCGCCACGCGTCGCTTGCTGAATGGCCTCTTCCCGGCGGCGCGCGTCTTCGGGAGAATCTTTGGACAGCTTAAAAGCGGCGAGAACGGCGTTGTAGGATTCCGCGTCGCGATCAATGGCGTCCGCAAGTTCCGCGGCGGTGGAGTGCATATCGGAAACGGCGCGATCGAGTTGGTCAGCATAGGCAGCCTGCGATTTCTTTTTGCGCGACAAGCTCGCGACCATTTGCGCAAGGCTTGCCGCGAGTGCGCCGGCGAGCGCGGAAACAGAGCCGCCGCCGGGCGTTGCCGTTGGCTCCGCGACGGCATTGAGGAATGGCCAAGCAAGCGCTGCGAGTCTGCCAGGGCCGGAATCGGGCGGCGCGCCGGATAGCGCGGCGGCCAGGCGGTTCTCGAAGACTTGCGCCGGAGAGAAATTCTCGAATTGCAGATAAAATTCGGCGGTCATTTCAATGGCCCGCTTGGGAATCAGGCCGACGATTTCGCTGCCGATAATTGAGGCGCCGTAGCGCGCCGCTTCGCTGCGGACCATCTCAAACACGCGGTGAAGCGGCGTCTGCTCATAGTCGGTCATATTGATGGAGACTTGCGCAACATGGCGCGCGCGCAGATCGACGCCCATGGCTTTCACGTAGCGCAAACCGCCGTTTGAGAAGCGAATGGACTTGGCGATTCTCTTCGCGATATCGACGTCCGGCGTATCGAGGTTGATGTTGTAAGCAATCAGAAATTTCCGCGCGCCCACAATCACGGCGCCGGCGGTGGGATGCAACCGCGGTTCGCCAATATCAGGAGCGCGGTCCGGATTCTTCAGGACTTCCTCGCGAATGCCTTCGAATTGGCCTTTGCGGACGTTTTCGAGATTCGTGCGCTCGGGGCGCGTGGCGGCAGCCTCGTAGAAATAAACTGGAATTTGGTAGCGTTTCCAAATTTCCTGGCCGACTTTTTTCGCAAGCGCAACGCATTCCTCGATGGTGACGCCGTCGACGGGAATAAACGGGATGACGTCGGTAGCGCCAAGGCGCGGATGCGCGCCCGAATGTTTGGTGAGGTCGATCAGCTCGAGAGCTTTGCCAATGCCGCGAAGCGCGGCTTCGGCGACAGGTTCGGGCTCGCCCGCGAGCGTAATGACGCAGCGGTTGTGGTCGGCGTCGCTTTCACGGTCGAGGATGTAGACGCCTTCGACGGCTTGCATCGCGGCGACGAGCGCGTCAAGTTTAGCGGTGTCGCGCCCTTCAGAAAAATTCGGCACGCATTCGATCAGACGTTTCATTCGAAATTGGCTTCCTCAGTTATGAATTAACACTGCTCGATTCGTTTTGTTGTGAGATGCGGACCAATTCAAACGCGGCGGGAGCGTCCCCGGGCATAAATGATTTGGCCGCGCTTGATGGTCAGCGAACAATGATTCACACCAAAATAATAGGAAATTTCGCGGTAATCATCCACATCGAACGCGGCGAGGTCGGCGAACTTGCCAACTTCGAGCGAGCCGATGCGATCGTGGCGTCCGAGTGAATACGCCGCGTTGATGGTGGCGGCGGAGATGGCCTCGGCCGGAGCCATGCGCATTTGCGTGCAAGCGAGAGATAAAATCGCCGGCATGGAAAGCGTCGGGCTGGTGCCGGGATTGAAATCGGTGGCGAGAGCCACGATGGCGCCCGCGTCGATGAGTTTGCGCGCAGGGCCATAATGTGCGAGCCCGAGATGGAAGCAGCAGCCGGGAAGCAGTGTGCACGTGACGTTCGAGCGAGCGACCGCGCGAATGTCGCCGGCGGATACTTTTTCGAGATGGTCGGCGCTTGACGCGTGCATTTCGACGGCAAGTTTCGCCGCGCCGGTGCGCGCGAGCTGCTCCGCGTGGAGACGCAAGCCTAATCCGCAGGCGCGCGCCGCGGTAAGAATTCTGCGCGCCTGCGCAACAGTGAACGCGCCCCGATCGCAAAACACATCGCAGAACTCCGCAAGATTTTCCGCTGCTACGCGCGGCAGCCATTGGCGGCAGATCAACTCGACATAGGCTTCCGGCGTTTTGCCCGCGCGATTACGATATTCATGCGGGACAACGTGAGCGCCAAGAAAAGTACGGACAATATCGAGCGGTTGTTCGCGTTCTAGTTCGCGCAGGACGAGAAGAATCTTGCGTTCGCTTTCCCACGTGAGCCCGTAACCGGATTTTGCTTCGAGCGTGGTGGTTCCGTGCGCGGCGAATTGTGCGAGATGCGTGACGGCGCGACGTTTTAGCTCCGCGGATGTGGCCCTGCGCAGTTTGCGCGCACTATTCAAAATGCCGCCGCCAGCGCGGGCGATTTCTTCGTAAGTAGCTCCGCAAATTCGTTGCTCGTACTCGGCGGCGCGGGAGGCAGGGAAAACAAGATGCGTATGCGAATCAACGAAGCCAGGGAGGACAACGCGTCCGCCGAGATCGAGTTTGCTTGCGGAGCGACATTCGCGACGGCTCTCGATGCGGCTGCGCGGGCCCACGGCGGCGATGCGTCCGTCGCGAATCAGCAGCGCGCCATCGCGAATGATGCCCAGATCGCCGAGTGCGCGGCCACGGCGCGGTGTAACTCCGCGAAGAGTAAGAAGCTCGGCGCATCCGGTGATGAGAATATCTTTGCGCCGCGGTCGCGCGGAAGTTTTCGTCACGCTGCCCACGGTACTGAAAAGCGCAGCGAGGCGCAAGCGTTCGTCGCGCGCCAATCGCGACGATTCAGCACCAAGCGGCAAGTCGGTGGCCAAACGCGGATGTCGGAGTATACTCGGGCGCGTTAATTCGTGACGATGAACGAATCTGTTCGGGGGGAAAGCATGCGCAGACGGATCGCGGTCGTGGCGGTGATGTTCGTGGTGAGCGGCTTAGCGTTCGCTTTCGCGGCGCATGAGCTGCGGCCCGCGC
>DATGJE010000377.1:0-7500 GCA_035295305.1 Candidatus Acidiferrales bacterium
GACAGGATTCCCAAATCCGGCACCACGGTCATCCATCCGCCCAGCCCCAATCCCATTCCTTCGAGAGCTGCAGCCTTCACCGACGAACGGATCACGCTATCCGCGTGCGGCCTCAGAATCTCCGGCCCAAGGTAGAACACGTCTTCCCATTTCTCTATCGGAAGCATGTGCGCGCGCTGCACGTGCCGCAAATAAGCGTCGGGATCCACGCGAACGTGCTTGTACGCCTGCCGCGCGCTGGCCTCAATCGAAGAACGCAAAAATTCCGATGAGCGTTGAGGAATAGATTTCCTGGTCATTGTCATTAGATGTCCGGCTCCCAAAAAGGGTCTGGGGGAATTCCGCGCGCTGCCACGATTCTGTTATCTTACTAAACTTTTCACCGAATCTGGTGGTATAAACGCATCGCATGACGCCCAAGAACTTCACCCGGCGCGACGTTTTGAAAATTGGCGCGATAGTTCCCGCCGCCGCGCGCGCGCTTGCGTCGCAATCCGCGTCCCCGCTATTGAGCGAGGCCGAATCGCCGCGCCAGGAAACAAGCAATTCTCCTGACGCATCGCCGCGCGAGCGTCTCCTCCTCGATTTCAATTGGCGATTTCACTTCGGTCACGCCGACGATCCTGCCCGCGATTTCGGTTACGGCAAAGATAGCGCCTTCGCCAAATCGGGCGAACTTTTCTCGCCCGCGCGCCATGATTTCGATGACAGCCGCTGGCAAGCGATCGACCTGCCTCACGATTTTGCCGTCGCTCTTCCGTTTGTCAACGCGCCCGAACTCAGGGATTACGGATACAAGCCCGTTGGCCGCAACTTCCCCGAAACCAGCATCGGGTGGTATCGCCGCGTCTTCGAAATTCCCCAAACGGGGATGTTTAGCCGTCACTTTCTCGAATTCGACGGCGTTTTTCGCGACGCCATTGTCGTCCTCAACGGCATCTATCTCGGCTACAATCTCAGCGGCTACGCGCCCTTCCATTTCGACATCACTGATTTCCTGCGCTACGACGAAAACAACGTTCTCTTGGTCCGCGTCGACGCCACCGAGCACGAGGGCTGGTTCTACGAAGGCGCGGGAATTTATCGCCATGTCTGGCTCACCAAAACCAACGCGCTCCACGTCGCGCAGGATGGCGTGCACGTCACCTCAAAACTGAACGGCAGCTCCGCGCAGATTTCCATCGCGGCAGAAGTGGCCAACGAGTCGGACTCCGCGCGATCCTTTCGCCTCACCCAAGCCATCTTCGACTCCACCGGAAAACAAATCGCCACCGCCGATTCCGATGCTGCCTCGCTCTCGCCGTGGACCACGCAGACAATCTCGCAAACCTTGCGTGTCGAAAATCCATCTCTTTGGTCGCTCGAAAATCCGCATCTCTACCGCGTCGTCACCACGGTGGCGGGCGCCGACACAGCCGTTGACCGCTGCGAAACAACTTTTGGCATTCGCACCATCCACTTCGACCCGAACAAAGGCTTCTTCCTCAATGGCGTGCACGTCGAAGTCAAAGGCACGTGCAATCATCAGGATCACGCCGGAGTCGGCTCCGCGCTTCCCGACCGCATCCAGTATTTCCGCATCGCGCGCCTGAAAGAAATGGGCGCGAACGGCTACCGCACGTCGCACAACCCGCCCACTCCGGCGCTTCTTGACGCTTGCGACCGCCTCGGCATGCTCGTGATGGACGAAACGCGCATGATGTCTTCCAGCCGCGAAGGCTTGAGCCAGCTCGAACGCATGGTTCGCCGCGACCGCAATCATCCCAGCATTTTTCTTTGGTCGCTTGGCAACGAGGAGCCGCTGCAAGGCACGCCCACGGGCGCGCGCATCTGCGCAAGCATGAAGCGCCTTGTTCGCCGCCTCGATCCGAGCCGCCCGGTGACGCTCGCAATGAACGGCCGCTGGGGCCAGGGGGCTTCCGCTGGCCTCGACGTGCAGGGTTTCAACTACTTCCATGAAGGCAGCGTGGACAAGTTCCACGCCGATTTTCCTGCGCAGCCCTGCATTGGCAGCGAAGAGGCGAGCGCCTTGTGCACGCGCGGCATTTACTCCAATGATCCCGTGCGCGGTTATGTGTCCGCCTACGATGTGAACACGCCGGGGCATTACGCTTCGACCGCGGAACAGTGGTGGAATTTTTACTCCGCGCGCCCGTTTCTTGCGGGCGCTTTCCTTTGGACGGGATTCGATTATCGCGGCGAGCCTTCGCCCTACAACTGGCCCTGCATCAGTTCGCATTTCGGCGTCATTGACACCTGCGGCTTTCCCAAGGACACATTCTTTTATTATCAGGCGTGGTGGACTTCACAACCCGTCCTGCACGTTTTTCCGCACTGGAATTGGCCGGAAAAAGAGGGCCAACCCATCAGTGTGTGGGTGCATGGCAATTGCGAAGAGGTCGAGCTGCTTCTCAACGGCACGAGCCTCGGCAGAAAGCCCATGCCGCGCAACTCGCACCTCGAATGGAAAGTCAACTACGCTCCCGGCACGCTCCTTGCGCGAGGCTTCACGGGCGGGAAATTAGTTTCTGAGTCGCGACAGGAAACCACTGGCGCGCCTGCCACCATCAAGCTCACGCCTGATCGTCAAGCGATCAACGCCGATGGCGAAGACGTCGCCCTCATCACCGTGGCCGTCTTGGATGAAAAGGGCCGCATCGTGCCCATCGCTGACAACGAAATCACTTTCGAACTCACCGGTCCCGGAAAAGTCATCGGCGTCGGCAACGGTGATCCTTCTAGCCATGAAGCCGATAAGCCGCCCTCGCAACTCTACGATGCCCATGGCGCTCGCATGTTCGGCGGTGTTAGCGGTTACGGGGCAGGGATCGTCACCCACGCAACGCAAATTCTCGCCATGCGCCGCTGCTTCAACGGACTCGCGCAAACAATTGTTCAAGCGCAAAAACAATCCGGCGACATCGTATTGACCGCGCGCTCGTCCGGCTTGCGGTCTGCAACGCTAAAAATCACCGCCGTCGCCGCTTCCTTGCGTCCCGCGGTTCTTTAATTGCTTCCCATTGATCGAGGTTCTCATTTGATCGCTGTTGGGTTCTTGCCACTCTGCGCTTCGTCAAGCATGTGCTCCGCGAGCAAGTCCCAACTCACGAAATGCCCCGCGGCTGCCGGCTCGCCCGTTTCCGGATTGTAATTCTCATTCATTCCTCCGGTTGCGCGCAAATCGCGCACGAGCAGATTCACGGTTTCCTCCGCGAGCTTCACCGCTTCTTGTTTGTAGCCGTAGTTTGCCAGGCCCTGCATCACCAGATAATTCGACACAATCCACACAGGCCCGCGCCAGTAGCCCGACCGTGGATTGTAGAGTGGCTCCGTCGGAGCCAAAGTTCGAATGCCGTTCGGCGACCAAAATTCCTTGCCGTTCAGCAGGTGCTCTCGAATTGTCCGTTCCGCCTCGGTCTTCGTCGCGATGCCCGCCCACAACGGCACGAAATTCGTCCACGTCTCGATGTGAATCATGTGGCCGGTGCGCGAGTCGACGTTGAGAAACATCCCATCCACTTGCGACCACATTTTTTCGCGAATCAACTCTGCGAGCGCTTCCGCCTTTGCATCGTACGCTTTTTCGTCGCTCGCATTGCCAAGTTTCCCTGCCAGCACGGCCATCGCGCGGTACTCACGATAGATGTAACACTGAAGATCCACTCCCTCGCTCACATCCGCCGGTTCGTCCGACACCGCCGGATTATTATCCACGCCGCTCTCCACGCCGTTGAACCAGCGGAACAGTCCATCATTCGCTCGCCGGGTGTTTTCCCAGTAAGCCAGCGTGTCTCCCAATTTTCGATAGTAAGTCCTGTGTGTGGCACCGCTCGGTTCGCGTAGCCACTCGTAATTCTTCAGAGTCAGTGACGCCCGCAACGCCATCTGCGCCAAAAACGGTTTGCACATTTGCGGCAAGGCGTCCGGAGCATCGGCGGCGATTTCGCGCGGCGTGTATCCCGTCGAGTTCCAATTCTCGTCGGTAAAATCCAGAAAATCCTTCACGGAATTTTCGAGTGGCTCGCCAACTCCATCGTAGCTGAGCGCGACGCCCATGAAATACGTGTCCCAATCGAAAAGTTGCGTGTACGGCCCCGCGGGAACCATGTAGGGATGCTTCAGAATTCCGCCGCCGGGCTTCACGATGTTCTGTTTCGCTCCGCTTTTTGCTATCAGCTTGGAAATTGCAGATTCCTGCTGCGCGGCCGCTTGCATCGCGTCAAGGGCTACAAGAGCGCAGACACTCAAAACCAAAAGCGCCGCGAAATATTTGAGGCGATTCATCGCCGTCAACATTGGTTTTGCGTGCAAACCATCACTCTTTCGCATGCGGCCCGTAAATCGCCATCTTCGATTTCGGCATGCGCGCCACGTCTTCCGCGCTGATCCCAAAATTATCTTCCAGCAATTGCGCCGGATTGTTCGAGAGCCACGTTGACACTGAAATCTCCTGATATTCCGCCGCCGGGAACGTAATCAAAATCCGCGTAGGCTCGTCGCCCACCTGCTCGATGTAATGCCCGAATCCCTGCTGGATGAACGCCACCTGCCCGGGTCCGAATTCCTCCACCTTCGAGCGTCCGTGCGCGCCAAAAATTCCGACGCGCGCGCGTCCTTTAATGTAGTACTGCCACTCATCCGCGTTGGGATGCCAGTGCATTTCGCGCAGCGCACCGGGCTTCAAATCCATGATCGCGCCTACGATCGTCTTCGATATCGGAAAATCGTGTGAGTCCACGATGCGCTCGTCTCCGCCCGGCCAAACGTGTGGCTCGCGTTCGAGCAGCCGGAATTTATGCGCGCTCTGGCTGATTACTGCATCGCCGTTGCGAAACGGCGCTTCCTCGCGCGGAGGGATTCGCCCCGGCGTGATGTACGCTTCGCCTTTCGGCAATCCCGCAATCGTCCGCAAACTCAACCCGCTATCGCGCGACAAAACTTCCGGTGACACCTGCGAAAACCAGTCCGTGATGCTGAACGTTCCAAACTCCGAAAAATGCCCATCGTCAAATACCAAAATAAAATGCGCGTTGCCCGGCCCAATATTTTGAATCGAGTGCGGATGTCCCTTCGGAAAATACCACAGGTCGCCCGGACCAAAATCATCCTGCGCCGCTTCGCCCTTCGGATTCAAAACGGTCGTGCGCACATTCCCTTCGATGACGTACGCCCACTCCGCCGCAATCGCGTGCCAGTGCAGTTCGCGAATCCCTCCGGGCTTCAGCACCATCGACACGCCCGCGATGCTTTGCGACACGGGAAATTCCGCTACGGTCACTTCTTTCGCCGTGCCCGCTTCCCCCGAGAATCCCGTCGAGGCATCTAAGTCGTATTTGAAATTTTCCAGCGGCGGTTCCTTGTGTCGTTCCGGGCGCACTTGCGGTCTTGCCTGCTGCGCGTCTGGGCGCGCCACTCCCGCCAGTGACGCCAGCGACAGCCCCGCTGTCGTCAGCGGCACCGCGCCCAACAAACTCCGCCGCGTCAATTTCAGATCCGCAAGCTTCGACTTCGTTTCGTTCTCCGCAGAATCACTGCTCATTGTTGCCCCTTTCTCGACCTTGACTGAATATTCATGCGCAATCCTGAAGGGCAAAGAGTATTCCTCCGCCGCCGCGCATGCAATTCTCTTCCTCAACCCGCGAGCGAACTCCGCAACCGCCGTGCTTTCGCGGGTGCCTCCTTTTCCTGGCGGATTCCGCGAAGGAATCCTGCTTCCCCTGACGCAGGAAAGGAACGCTTTTTGCGAAGGGTGAGGTTTTCCCGCTATGATGAACCGGGACTTTCAAATGACTGCCACAAACGCCATCCCCCGTGTCGCTTTTCAAGGCGAGCGCGGAGCCTTCAGCGAAGAGGCCGCCGTGCGCCTCCTCGGCGAGAACATTGAAGCCGTCCCACGCCCTTCCTTTGAGGCGCTCTTCTCCGCCATCGCGGATGGCGCGGCCGACTACGCCCTTGCGCCTATCGAAAACACGCTCGCCGGCTCCGTCTACCGATCTTACGATTTGCTTCTCGAGGGCCATCTCCATATCGTCGGCGAAGTCATTCATCCCATCGCGCTTCATTTAATCGGAACGCCGGACGCCACGCTCGACCGGCTCGAAACAGTCGAATCGCATCCCGTCGCGCTCGCGCAATGCGAACATCTCTTCCTGGCGCATCCGCAACTCCAGCGCGTTGCCTCGCTCGACACTGCGGGCAGCGTTCGCGCCGTCATCGCCGCCAACGATCCCTCCCGCGCGGCCATCGCCGCCAAACGCGCCGCCGAAATCTACGGCGGCAAGATCCTCCTCGAACACATCGAGGACCATCGCGAAAATTACACGCGCTTTCTGCTCCTCGCACCGCAGCTTGCACCTTCTGAGAACAGCGGACGCGCCAACAAGCTTTCCCTAGTCATCCAACTCCCTCATCAACCCGGAGCGCTTCACCGCGCTCTCGCCATTTTCGCGCGCCGCGAAATCAATCTCCTCAAGATCGAGAGCCGACCCATTCCCGGCCGCCCCTGGCAATATTGCTTCTATCTCGATCTCCAGGCCGCTCAGGACAACCCTGACACCACCGCCGCTCTCGAAGAATTGCGCCTCTGCGCCGCCGAAATCCGCCTGCTCGGTTCCTACCCCGCCCACTCAACCCCCTAAACTTGTTGTTCTGTTTCGTCGTTGCCTTCGTTGTTGCCTCGTCGTTGTCTCTGTAGCAGCGGCCCTCAGCCCGGCAGTTTTTTGCTTGCCTTCCGCATCTCGCCATAAATCCCACCCAGTGCTGCCCACCTAAAGGTGGCCGCTACATACTCCCTCAGCGCGAGGAGCCTGCTTCCTCCTGCATCTGTCCGTGCGTACAGGTAACTTGTCGAAGTCCGCCGCGCCTTCGTTCCATTGCAATGCGCCATTCCTGCCGAAATACTATCGCTACCATGAAAACGACAAGCCTTCTTGCGTTATTGCTCACTCTCGCCCTGGCCGGATCTGCATTCGCCCAGGAGCGCCGATTCGATTGGCAGCCCGCCAACACCGAATCCGTGCGTCTGGACCCTGCCAATTATCATTCGGGCCACACGTACACTCCGGGCCCGAACGGCGGCAACATCCAGGTGGACATCAAGGCGGAGAAGCCTGTCACGATTTTCCTGGTTGACGCGGGCGCGTGGTCGAACGCACTGCAGCATCCTGAAAATATCCCCCAGCTGCAGACTTTGTGCTCGCAACAGCACGTGGTGGAGACTCGCTACGTCTGCCATTTGCCCGCAACGCCCATGACTCTCGTCATTCACGATGAGCGCTACAGCCCCGACTCCACCGTTTTTGCAGGACTCGGCGCGGTGTTGAATTCGTATCCAGAGAGCGCCGCCGGTCATGCGATCGGCACCGGGATCGCCGCTGCATTAACTGGCCACGGCCCGGCCAATCGCCACTTCGTGTCGCCCAGCGACGTCAATATTCAGTATTACAATTGGAATTGCGTCGAAAATTGCGTTCAGCCCGAATTTGCGTGGATTCGCAGCAT
>DATGJE010000378.1:0-31125 GCA_035295305.1 Candidatus Acidiferrales bacterium
GTATAGCGGGTCGACCGTGTCGCCCGCGTCTCCGATGATGTACCAGCGATCGGGCGAGTAGTGTTGGCGGCATTCCCACATGTAGGAGCTGTAGAAATTCGTGTCGACGACCGTGCCGCTGCGCACCAGTTCGACAATCACCTGATGCTCGCGCCCGACGTACTCGAGGAACTGCTCCATCGTGCGGACTTGCCCATGCGGGTAAACGTCTTTGCGATACGTGATTCCAATGCTGATGAATGGCACATTCTCGGACGAGCGCATGGGAATGCACCAGATCCAATTGCCCTTGCCAAAAAAATGATGGGTGGCGAAGTAGGGAACGAAGGCGCGATTTTCCTTCTTGAGAGCGCGGATGCGGCCCAGAATTCCAGGGTCGAAATTCATCAGGCGGAACCAGAAGACATCTTTCTGCTCGTTCACTTTTTCGTGGAGCTGCAGCAATTTCGAGAGCACGCGGTTGCGGCCGGTGGCGTCGATCAGCCTGCGCGTCTGGATGGGATATTCCTGCTGGGCGGAATCTCGCACCGTGACAGTGTGCAGGGCGCCGTCGTTGCCAAGATTTACGCCTGCCACAGTGCCGTCGATTACTTGCACACCGTTTTCCACGTTGCGCCGGCGCACCTCGCGATCGAACGTAAACCGGTTGACCTGGAAAGAGAGCAGCGGGGGTACAGTGGGAGTTTCGTCGACGACATAGGTGCGATCCGCGGGATTATCGATCTCGGGCTTGTAATAATAAGTGAGGCCGTATTTTGGAAAATGGTTTTCGATCAGGTAAGAACCGAGGCCGAGTTCGAGAAGGAAATCGATAGTGATCTCGACGAAGGATTCACCAACAATCGGGCGATTCTTGTGCGGACCTTCGACGACAGCAACTTTGAGGTCCGGGAAGCGCATCCGCAGGTAACCCGCCGCGAGATGACCCGTCGCCCCGCCTCCCATAACCAACACGTCGGTTGTCATCAGCCTCCTACCTTACCGATTCGACGAGGTGCGGGCTCCGCGAAGGCGATATGCAATTCGGATCGCGCAAAGTTTCGGTTCCATTTCATGACTGCCCCGCAACATAACATCTGGCCGCCTTGGCGTGCAATGGTGCTATGGGGTTTGCTATGTAACGACGGGCTTCTTGGACCGATTTTCGTTCGAGAATGCGCGGTAGTCCGTTAGTACCAGATACTCTTTCTCTACACGTTTTCTGCAACCTATAGATAACCCGTCCGTTTCGTGTTTATCGTAGATAGGGAAACTATGGACCAGCCCGACAAAACGGCCACTAAACCTCCGCGCGCGCGTGGGAGCAACGGCTCGCAAGACGCACTGAAAACGGTGCTCGTCAGCGACCTGCCGGATAGTGTCACCATCGCGGTGGAACCCCCGCCTCTCCTCACGAGCCCGAATTTGACGACCGCCAGCCTTTCCGCGCTTTCGCAGCGCTACGACATCCTGGGCGAAGCGGGCCACGGGAACATGGGCAACGTCTACAAGGCGCGTGATCGCGAAACAGGCGAGACAGTTGCGTTGAAATTGATCAAGCAGGAAATCGCGTCCGACCAGGGGATGATGGAGCGCTTCAAGAACGAGCTGCTCTTCGCGCGCAAAATCACGCACAAGAATGTTTGCCGCGTGTACGACTTCAACCGCATCGGCGGAATCGCTTACACCTCGATGGAATATGTGGAGGGCGAGAGCCTGCGTTCGGTGCTGAACCGTTTCGGCGGCCTTCCGCTGCGCAAGGGAATCGACCTGGCGTTGCAAATTTGCTCCGGACTGAAAGAAGCGCATGCGCAAGGGATCGTTCACCGCGATCTGAAGCCCGAAAACGTGATGATCGACGGACAAGGCAATCTGAAAATCATGGACTTCGGCATTGCGCGTTCGATGGAGGCGGCGACGCACCTGACGGGCGCGATGGTAGGCACTCCCGCATACATGGCTCCGGAACAAGTGGCCGGGAAGCCAGTCGATTACCGCACGGATATTTATTCGCTGGGTCTGATGCTGTACGAAATGTTCACTGGCTCGCAAACATTCCACGCCGATACGCCTGTGGCGGTGGCCCTGAAACAGATGCGCGAGGAGCCTGTGGCTCCGCACGAAATCGATCCGGCGATTCCCGTGTTCATCGAACGCGCGATTTTGAAATGCCTGCAGAAGGATCCGGCCAGACGATATCAATCCGTGACGGAACTTCAAACCGCGCTGCGTTCGACAACGGGCACAGGATATCCAACGGCCGCGCTGGCACCGCCGAGCGGAGCGGCAAGCTTGCGGACGTCGCGCTCGACTGACGCGACAGTCGTGGTTCCTGCGACCTTGCTTCCCGCCGCGCCGAAATCGAAGCGCAGCTCTCCCATTGTGTGGCTGCTGTTGGGCGCATTCGCGGTTTTGGTGATGCTCGCGGGATTGAGCGCCCTAGCAAGGATGAAATTGGCGAATTCGATGGCGCCGCCTCCGCTACCTGCGGAACTGTCAGCACCGACTCCACCGGCTTCTGCGTTTCGGCTCCCGCGCCCAGTAAATACGAGTGCGGAGACAGGGGCGGCAGCACCTCACCACGCAAAGGCAGCGTCCGCGAATACGCAACCTTCTGTGCCTGTCGTTTTCCCGCACGTGGAATTTGGAAAGAAAGCATCGCGGCAAAATCGTCCCGGCGCAAGCGCCCCGGTGTATCTGTGGGTCGGACGGTTCCAGCGAGAAGCCGGCGCGCAAAATGCCGCAAAGCGAATCGAGGACGACGGTTTGCCAGTGGTTGTGATGCCGCGGCGAAATCAACAAAATGGCCAGCAGTTCTTCGTGGTGTTTACGGGCCCATTTGCGCCGACCCGTGCGCAAGACATTGTGCAACGGCTTGAGGAACAGGGGTTTTCCAATGTTCATGAGGTGAAGCCGGGTCAAAACCAGAAGCAGAACCCGAATAAGTGAGTGCCGGGGTTGGCAGAATTCACTGGGCAAATTGGAGGACGCAAAAGCTCCTATATGGTTTCGCAGGCAGCATTGGAAATAGAATTTGGCGCGCTAAGCGACACGGGGCGCGTCCGCGAAAACAACGAGGACAGTTTCCGTCTTGCGCCTGAATTGAATCTATTCGTCGTCTGCGACGGAATGGGCGGACAGGCATCCGGCGAAGTGGCCAGCCAGCTTGCGGCGGAAACGATCGTCGCGCATTGCCGCGATGCGGAAACAAATCCTGTGCTGCCGCTGGTTGGCGAGCGAATCGATGGGGTGTCGCAAGCGGCAAATCGTCTTGCCAGCGCCGTACGGCTGGCGAATCGGTCCGTGCATCAGGCGGCGCAACAGAATGAAGCGCAGACGGGAATGGGAGCCACGGTTGTGGCTGCGCAGTTCATGGACGAACGCGTGACTATCGCGCATGTGGGAGACAGCCGGGCCTACCGTCTCCGCAACGGTGAACTCGAGCCGCTCACGCAAGATCACTCGTTCATTGCCGAACAGGTGCGTCACGGCTTAATGACTGCGGAAGAAGCGTCGCAGAGCAAGCTGCAAAACGTGCTGCTTCGCGCGCTCGGCATCGAGCCAGATGTGGAAGTCGAAGTCAGCGAAGAGTTGCTGATGGAAGGTGACACCGTACTGCTGTGTTCGGACGGATTGACCCACGAACTCTCCGACGAGCAAATCGCGGCAGCTTTGTGCGATGCGGAAGAAACGCAGGAAGCGGCCAGCCACTTAGTCGAATTGGCGAACCAGGCGGGCGGAGGCGACAACATCACGGTAATCGTATTGCGTCACGCGCCAAAGTTCTCAGGCGCGATGGCAAGAATCGGCCGGTGGTTCAAGGGCTCCTGAGGTTCAGTCTGTGAGGAGGAAGTAAAATGTCGAAGCTAGTGCTGAAATTCGAAAATGCCATTTTGACGGAAGTGGCGGTGGGAGCGAAGGAAGTGAGCATTGGCCGCTCGCCAGATAACGGCTTGGTCATAGACAATCCCGCCGTCTCGCATTACCACGCCCGCGTTTTCAACGAAGAGGGGCGTCTGATGCTCGAGGACTTCGGCAGTATGAACGGTACTTTTGTGAACGGACAGAGGGTGAAAATGGTGTCGCTCAAGCCGGGCGATTCCGTGGTGATCGGGAAGCATTCGATATTGATTTCGGATTCGCGTGAAGTTTCCAACCCGTTTCCAACGAATAGCGGCGCCAAAGCCGCGCCGAAAATCAATGAGACAGTAATGCTCGATACGAAAGAACGACGCGAGTTCTTGCAGAAAGTCGCAGGCGCGGGCGAAAGCGCGCAGGTCGCTCCCTCACGAGTGAAAGTGGCGACGCTCATCGTTCGCAAAGGCAAAACCGACCAGCACGAATACACGTTGAGCAACAAATTAACCGTAATTGGCAAATCGGCATTGGCGACTGTGAAGCTCAAAGCCTGGTTCGCTCCAAAAGCCGCGGCACAGATCAATCGCCGCGACGACAACTCCTACTATATCGGGGGCGCGGACAAAGTGCCGACGATAAATGGCCAGCCGGTGATCCATCCGACCAAGCTTTCCCCGGGTGACGTGATCGCGGTAGCTGGGGTCGAACTGGAGTTCATCTATCGCGAATAGAAAAACACGGTTGCCATCTTCATATGCTCTTGTCTGACGGCAACGGTCTAACTCTCCGCGCAAAAATCCCCGCCATCGAACGATTAGCAGGACATCCACTGTGAAAACGGCTGCCGCACAAGATGCGTTACTATGCTGCTACAAACCTTTGATTAGACAGGCATGAGTGGAGCCTCTGCGGTCGTAAAAAGCTACATTTTTGCGCGATTTGGATTATGATGCGCGGCTCCGGGAGAAATGAGCTGCTTGAAGACAGGCTTCGCTATTCAACGAGAGAGGGAGAATCCATATGAAGCGTGGTGCGCACAAATCCGCGGTGAACAGCCATATCTTCTGGACGAGCGCATGCGTTCTTCTATTGCTCTCCAGCACGCTGGGCGTGAAGGCGCTGGCGCAAAACCAAAGTGGGGCGGCGGAACAGGGTCCGGAGATACGCCAAGGGATGCGGGGCGCGCCGGAACTGCGCGTTGTCAAGCCGAATTACCACCTTGCCGCGCGGTTTGTTGAGTCGAGCATGGCCACGCTTGTCTTCGATACGGAGGTGACGCCGCACTGGTTCGAGCTTTCGGACCGCTTCTGGTACAGCTACGAAACTCCCGAAGGCACGCACTATTGGGTTGCCGACCCGTTGCGCAGAACCAAAACACCCCTGTTTGATAATGCGAAGGTCGCTGCGCAGCTCTCCATGCTGACGAATTATCCCTATGACACGCAGCATTTGCCGATCAAGGCGCTGCGGCTGGTTAAGCAAGATACGGCGTTGCAGTTCGACGTGGAGGTTCGCAAGGACTCGGTGATACCAAACGAAACAAAGAAGGCCCAAACGGACGAAGAGGAAAACATCCAGGAAGGCAAACGTCAGCAAGGCGAGGAGCAAATGGGACAGCGCAAGAACGAGCAGGAAGGCGAGGAAAATGCTGAAGGGGGCGAAGCCCAACCGCCAACGCGCAAGATCTATTTCGATTTAGAACTGGCGACGGGAAAGGTGACGCGCCTCGACGGCATGGCGGCGCCGTTGGAAAAGCCCATGTGGGCATCCGTTTCACCGGATGGCAAGACGATCATCTTCGCGCGCGGTTACAACCTCTACACGATGGACGCTGAGAATTACGCCAAAGCACAGAAGAAGCCCGGCGACAAGAGCATCGTGGAAACACAACTGACCACCGATGGCGTGGAAAAATACAGTTACGCGCGCGTGCTGGTTGACGAGGACCAAAAGGAGCTCAAGAAATTTCAGAAGGATGACACCAATCAAGCGGGTCCGCGCACCGTGCCGATTCCGATTTACTGGGCAAAAGATTCGAACAAATTTGCTCTGGTGCGCGCCGATGAACGAAAAGTTGCAGACTTGTGGGTGATTCACACGCTGGCGAATCCTCGCCCGACACTCGAAACCTATAGCTACGCAATGGCCGGAGACGCGAACGCACCGCAGTTTGAATTGCAGGTTTTCGACGTTGCCACCAAGGAGCACAAAGTAATCCAAACGGCGGCATTCAAGGATCAGACGCTCACGATTGCGACCGACCGCATCCTCGCGCGCGACCGGGAGCACGAGATGCAGCAAACCGAGGGACAAAAGAGATTGTTTGGAGGTTTTGGAGGCTATCTGACCGGCCAGTGGCTCGCCGATACGTCCGACAAACTTTATTTTCTGCGCTCCAGCCGAGACCTGCACCGCATCGACGTTTGCCTGGCGGACACAAACACAGGCGCCGTGAAAACGCTGATTGAGGAGCGCTCTAATGTGTATCTCGACGACAAGCCACTGCGACAGGTTGATAACGGCAAGGAGCTGATCTGGTGGTCCGAGCGCGATGGCTGGGGCCACTATTATCTTTACGACGGCGACGGCCATCTGAAAAACCAGATCACGTCGGGCGAATACATGACCGACCAGATTCTGTCGGTTGATTCGAAGACACGCGCCATGTACTTCGCCGCGACGGGCCACGAGTCGAATGAAGACCCGTATTATGTGCATCTCTACCGCGTGAATCTGGATGGCTCGGGACTGAAACTGCTCGATCCAGGCAATTTTGACAACACCGTCAGCGCGTCTGATTCCGGCAAGTATTTCATCGACACTTTCTCGCGCGTCGATACGGCGCCAAAATCAATCTTGCTCGACGATCAAGGAACGACGCTCGAGACTCTCGAGTCCACGAACGTCGAGCATCTGCTCGACGCCGGGTTCAAGTATCCTGAGACGTTTCACGTCAAGGCCGCCGACGGCGTGACGGATCTTTACGGCGTGATGTACAAGCCGTTTGATTTCGATCCGTCGCGCAAGTATCCGCTGATTGAATATGTCTATCCGGGTCCGCAGACGGAAAGCGTCACGAAATCGTTTTCGCCGAAAAATCAAAGTTTCGCGCTCGCGCAGCTCGGCTTTATCGTCATCGAAGTGGGCAATCGCGGTGGGAGCCCGCAGCGCGATAAATGGTACGACACTTATGGCTATGGCAACCTGCGTGATTATGGTCTGGCGGACAAGAAAGCCGCGGCAGAAGAGTTGGCGGCCATCCACCCTTACATCGATATCAATCGCGTCGGCATTTGGGGCCATTCCGGGGGCGGGTTCATGACAGCGGCGGCATTGCTTCAGTACCCGAATTTTTTTAAGGTGGGATGGTCGGAGTCAGGCAATCACGAAAACAATGTCTACAATAAGTATTGGAGCGAGAAATATCACGGCGTGAAGGAAGTTGACGAAAAGGACGGTACGGTGAAGTTTCTATACAACATCGAGAAGAATTCCGAGCTGGCGAGAAACCTGAAAGGCCACTTGATGTTGACAACCGGCGACATGGACAACAACGTGAGCATGGCGAACACCATGCGGCTTGCCGAGGCACTGATCAAAGCCGCCAAGCGCTTCGACATGTTCGTTCTTCCGGGAATGCGTCACAGCTACATGCCCGACGCCGAATACGTTTTCTGGATGCGCGCCAATTATTTCTGCCGCTGGCTGCTCGGCTCGTCGGAAACCGGCCCGGACGTGATCGAATTGCAGAACGAAAAGCAGGCAACGCCAAGCCACAAGTTCGATCAATAAAGCACGGCATTAATTTGGCTGAAATGTGCGTGCGGTGATCGTAGAATGCGCAACTCTGCATAAGTACGCCCCGCGCCTGTCCTGAAGGAAACCACTGCATAGAACCGAAAAAAGGAGGCGGCTCTGGTCGAGCCGCCTCCGACGTCCCTGGGGTGTGAGATTTCGCTCGCCGCCTGGGGAGACGGCAAGCGGATTTCACAACTGGGGATGCAAACCCGGAGCGACGAAAAAAGTTGCGGGAGAATTTGCGCGCGGAACATACAATGTCAAGGCGCGACGTCACCAATCCGCTTGGGCCGGTGAAATAGCGCACCCCATGAAAGAAAAAAAACGACTCGAAGGCGAGCGTCCGCCGGAAATCACGGAAGGCGAGTTACTTGCGTATCTCGGGAAAACGGATCGCCCCCAAAGCATCCGAGAGATGGCCAGCGCGCTTAGACTGCGGCATTGGGGTCGGCGGGCGTTGCCAAAGCTGCTGGGACGTCTGAAGCGCCGCGGTGACGTGCAAGTGGAGCATGGGCGATACCGGCTCACTGGCCAGCGCAGGGCGCCAGCGCCAAGTCCGCGGCCAGCCCAACGCGGTGACATCCGGCCGGGGGAACCCTCGGCTTCGCGAGGGCCTGAAGGGAACGCCGATGCAGTGGCGCGGCCCGCGCCGCAGGATCCGAATCTGATTGCCGGCCGCCTGGTGGCGCATCGCGACGGCTATGGCTTCGTGGTCCCCGATCGCCCCGTAAGAGGCATGGAAGGCGACCTGTTCATCAATCCGGACAGCATGGGCGACGCGATGCATGGCGACCGCGTGGAAGCGCGCCTCAGCCGCCGCCATTCCGATGGACGCTTCGAAGGCCGCATCGAAAGAGTCACGGCGCGCGCGCATCCGACGATTGTGGGGCTTTTTCGCTACCGCCCGCATGGCAATGCCGTCCTGCCCTACGAAACGCGCCTCGCGCATGAGATCGTCATCCCGCCTGGCGCGGAGCTGACGCCTGAATTGCAGGAGAAACTTCAGCAGAACACTGGCGAGCCGCGTGCGACGAAACGTGTGCGTTTTCCGGAGTTGGATGGCGCGGTGGTGAACGTGGAGATCACGCGTTACCCGCGCGGCGGCGTCGCGCCTGCCGGACGCGTGGTGGAAATCCTCGGGCGTCCGGGCGAAATGGGCGTCGATGTTGAAATCATCATCCGCAAACATCATCTGCCGTATGTGTTCGCGCCTGAAGTGCTGGCGCAAGCGCGGGCGATCTCCCAACAAGTGCGCGAAGAGGATATGGCCGGCCGACGCGACTTCCGCGACTTGCCCATCGTCACCATTGACGGCGAGACGGCGAAGGATTTCGATGATGCGGTGTACGTCGCGGAGCGGCCCGGGGGCGGTTTCGAGCTGCAGGTGCACATTGCTGACGTGGCGCATTATGTTCGCCGCGCTTCGGATCTCGACCGGGAAGCACGCCTGCGCGGCACGTCGGTCTATTTCCCAAATCGCGCGGTGCCCATGCTGCCCGAGGAACTTTCCAACGGAATCTGCTCGCTGAACCCGCACGTTGACCGCCTGGTGATGAGCGCTATCCTGCAGCTCGACAAAAACGGGAAAATCCTGAGCGCCGAATTCACTCCAGGGGTGATTCGTTCCGCGGAGCGCATGACCTACACGAACGTCCACAAGGTACTGGAAGGCGACCCGGAAATGGCGAAGCAATATGCATCGCTCGTGGGCGAATTCCGGCGCATGAAAGAACTGGCCCTCGCGCTGAATGCGCGGCGCGCAGCGCGCGGCTCTATTGATTTTGATTTGCCCGAAGCCATCATCGAATTCGACGATGAAGGACGCATGGTGGGAGTGGCGCGCAGCGTTCGCAATTTCGCGCATAGGATTATCGAGGAGTTCATGCTGGCGGCAAACGAAGCGGTTGCCGGTTATCTGGAAAAACGCGGCATCCCGTCGCTTCACCGCGTTCACGAAAAGCCCGACCCAAAGAAAGTTCTGGAATTCGAGGAGCTGGCGCGCGCATTCGGCTATTCGCTCGGCGTGGAGGATTTATCGGAACGTCGAATCGCGGTGCGCCACGGGCAGGTGCGTCCCGCTGGACGCGAACGCCACGGCCGGCCGCGCACGATGGAAGTCACTCTGCCGGGTGCCGATTTCGAAATTGGTCCGCAGCATTATCAGCGCCTCACGCAGAAGCTGGCGGGCAAGCCCGAGGAGCGCATTCTCTCCTATTTAATGCTGCGCTCGCTCAAGCAGGCGCGCTATGCGGCCGTACCGCTCGGCCACTTCGCGTTGGCCGTGGATGAGTACTCGCATTTCACGTCGCCCATCCGGCGCTATCCTGACCTTATTGTCCACCGTATTTTGAAGTGGGCGATTGAGAATTCATCTTCCGCCAAGGGGCCGTATCGTCTGGCGGAACTTGAGGAAATTGCCGTCGAAACGTCGGAAGCCGAGCGCCGCGCCGATGCCGCCGAGCGCGAGTTGATGGATTGGAAAACCGCCCAATATATGGAAGGCCATCTGGGCGAGGAATACGACGCACTTATCATTTCCGTGCAGAAGTTCGGGTTCTTCGTTGAATTATTCGAGGTCTTCGTCGAAGGCCTTGTGGCTATCGACCGCCTGGAAGAAACGCTCGGTCAGCGCTTCCAGTATCGCGAGAGCGACCATGCGATCGTCAGCCATTCCTATCGCGGTCGCAAAGGCCGCGAATCCAGGCGGGAGTTCCATCTTGGTGACCGCGTCCGGGTGCGCGCGGAGCGCATTGACCCGTTCCGGCACCGTGTCGAATTCAGTTTGGTGACGTAAAACTGAGCTGTTTTGGACAGGTTTTCCACAGCTAACCTACTGGTACTATTGACGTAATCGGGGGGGCGCTCTAGCCTAGGTTTATGCCCGCGTTTACATTACTTATCGGTAAACGAATCGAGGTCCATTACCGCGCCGGAGAGGTTCAGATGACTGCCACCGGCACGCTGGCCTTGGATTCCGGGGTGCTCATCCGCCTCGAAGATCGCTTCACGCAATCGGGCCGCGAGAAAACAGTGCGCATCGAAATTCCCTATTCCTCAATCATTCGTATCCGCGAAATTATCCTGCAGCCCGCACCCGTCACTGCCTAAGAGTTAAAGAGGTAGCCGCTCGCCCCTCTCGCCGAATCGCTTTTTTTCTAACAACAATTCCGATTTCCTCGCGCCGCGTCTCCCGCTATATTCATTTGCTCACGAGGAGGAAATCATGAAGCCGAAAGTCGGACTGATTGGTCTGGGATTGATGGGCCTGCCCATGGGGCGGAACTTGCTGAAAGCGGGATTCCCGCTCACCGTATGGAATCGCACGCGCTCGAAAGCGGAACAACTGGAAAAAGAAGGCGCAAAAGTAGCCGATTCGCCGCGTAAAGTCGCGGCAGCCTCGGACGTCACATTCACGATCGTCAGCGACCCTCCAGCGCTCGAACAGGTTCTCTGGGGTGAGCCAGGTGCCCTTGCGGGGTTGCGCAAAGGAAGCGTGCTGATCGATTCAAGCACCGTGTCGCCCGTGCTTGCGCGACGCGTCGCTCAGGCTTGCGCCGAGCGTGGCGCCGATTTTCTGGACGCGCCGGTGACTGGCGGAACGTGGGGCGCCGAAAAGGGAGAATTGGTATTCATGGTGGGTGGAAAAAAGGAAGTTCTCGACCGTGTAGGGCCCGTGTTGGAAGCCGTCGGCAAACGATTTTTCCTGCTCGGCCCCAACGGGGCGGGGCAAACGGTAAAGCTGGCGATGAACTTGATTTTGGCATTGGAAGTCGAGGCGCTCGCCGAAGGATTGGAGCTTGTGACGCGCGCGGGGGTTGCCGGCGAGCGATTAATCGAGGTGTTGCAATCGAGCATGGGCCGAGCACCGGTGCTGGACGTGAAAGCGCCCGTAATTCTCAAACGTGACTTCACGCCGAGTTTTCCGCTGCGCCTGATGCTGAAGGATGTGGGCCTGGCGATGGACCTGGCCAAGGAAAACGGAATTGAACTTCCTGCGGGCACGGCGGCCCATCGAGCGTATTCCGCCGTCAAAGCCGCCGCAAAAACAGACGTGGACTACGCGGCCATCGCGAATTACTGGCAAAAAACCTAGTCGGTCGAGTGCAAAAGGCAGACCGCGGGATTGGCTGTCCTCTAGGGCGTGGCGTTCGGCGCAAAGTAGCTGAGCGCCAAATCGCGCGAAGTGCGGAGTCCCGCCTGTGCAGCAAGAACCTCCGGGATGGCGTTCACGGCGACGGCCGCGGTGGCGATATCGCCGTGGGTGCCGCCGGGAATCGTCAGAGTGATATTCGGCTCGCCTGTCAGCGTCACCGTATCGGCGGGATTTTTCGCGCCGACGTACATCTTCAGTTCCATGAAAATCTTTTCTGCTCCGGCAATGGTTCCGCGGGCAATCTGATGAACTCCGGCGACCTGTCCTGCTTCCACTTCCAGAAATTCCGTTTTCACGCGCTCTTCCGCAATAACGGGCTCGATTGTCTCGGAGATCTGATCCACGGCGAAACCTAGCGCCTCTGCAACCATCGCCACCGATTCCGGCAAGCCGTGATGTTTAATCACACCGGCGGCCACGCGTTCGCGAAATTCCTGCGGAGTCATTCCCGCGCCGATTTTCTTCTGGAGCGGCAAGCGGCGCTTCGCCGCATCCACAATTCGCACCGCGCGCACGGAATCGATGCGCTGCGCCACCGCGGCTAGCGTCAGCACCAGTTTGTCCAGCACGAATCCCGGATTCACGCCCACTCCGACCAAGGCCACACCCTCTTCTTTTGCGGCGGCGTCCAATCGCGCGGAAAGCTCCGGATGTTTGCGAAACGGATACGCGAGCTCTTCGCACGTGGAGACCACGCAGCAACCTGCTTCGAGACATGCCAGAAGCTGCGACATCACATCCTTCAAATATGAGGATGTGCAATGCATGACCACGTCCACCTGTCCTGCAAGCACGGGAGCTGCCTCAGCCGACACGCGAATCCCCCACGGCGCGTCGGCAGCGCCGACCACCTCACCCAGGTCGCGTCCCGCCTTTGCGGGATCGGAATCGATCGCGCCGGTGATCTCGATGGCGCTTTTCTGGCGCATCAGCCGGACCACGGAAGCGCCAATCGGCCCCACTCCAAATTGAACGATGCGAATCTTTTTCTTGGTCACAAGCAGCTCCAATTCTTCGCCACGCGAGGAACAAGTACCTTAATTCGTTAGCGGCACAGACGCAAGCCCAGAAAGCCCGGCGCGAATGACCCACAAAAGAGACCGCGCTTGTGACGTATCCCGGTCGAGCCCATAATGAAACGCGGTTCGGCTTTGTGAGGAGCCAGTTGCACGCGCGGGATGACCTCTCATAAGAAAACACGGAGCTGGCACGGCGCGGCACTGCGCATCGGCGGCAGCGTTCTGGCGCTGGTTCTACTTTTCCATTTTCTTCCGCTCGCCGATGTGTGGATTTCATTTCGCAAGTTGCCTGTGCACGTCTGGCTTCTGGTGCTCGCAGGCTACCTGGGCGCGCATCTGGTTGGCATTGGCAAGTGGCGATTGATGGTCAACGTTGGCGGGGCGGGCTTAAATTTTCGTCAAGCAGCCCGGTGCTATTTCGCAGGGCTTTTCAGCACGCTCTTTCTGCCCTCGATCGTCGGCGGAGACGTTGTGCGCGCGAGCCTTGCGCTACGCCTGGGTAAAAGCAATGCCGGCGTGCTGCTCGGAAGTTTTGTCGACCGTATCATCGATTTCGCAGCACTGGGATTACTGGCGACTGCTGGAGTGGCACTTGCGCCCGGAATGCTCGCACCGCAAACCCGCCACGTATTTGTGATGATAGGAATAGCGATTGCGGTGCTGCTGGCGATCTGCGCTCCGATTGTCGTATGGTTTCCAGCAAGACGCTTCTCCTTTGGCATCCGGCGGCGCGTGGCGCTTCTCCGTGGCGCAGCACGGTCCATACACAACGAGAAAGGTTATGTCGTCGCCGCGCTATGTCTCGGCCTGATTGCACAGACCAGTTTCATCTGGCTGATGGCGAAAGTGGCGAATTCGAGTGGATTGTACCTGCCATTTCGTGCGTGGCTCTACGCTTGGCCGCTCGCAAAACTTTCCGCCATCATTCCCATCACGCAAGGAGGAATTGGCATCCGCGAAGCTGCTCTGGCCGCCTTGCTCATTCCCTTTGGGGCACGCGCAGCCGTCACCGTGGCTGTGGGATTCGCCTGGGAGACGATAATCATTAGCGGTGGCTTGATCGCTGGCCTCACGGCATTTCTTCTTGGCCGTTCCGCAACGGCCAAAGCATTACCAGCTCCTACCACAGAAGCCGCCAGTGAACCCTCGTCTCTTCTGCCGCGCTAAATTGCGAGCGCTATGACAGTTTGAGTTCAAAAAACACGGCGCACTGCACCGGATTCGCCCAGTACGGCGCAATTTCCCGAAATCCCAGCACCCGATACAGCTTAATCGCCGTGGTCATCGAAGGCAGCGTATCTAATCTCATCCGCGCATAACCAATCTCGCGCGCCGCGCCTATCAGCGCATGGATCAACTCGCGGCCCAAACCCTTTCCGCGGAACGCCGGCCGCACATAAAATCGTTTCATCTCGCACGTCGCCGCGTCGATTCGTCGCAGTGCGCCGCATCCTGCGACCTGTTTGTCGTCTTTATCATCAAACGCCAGAAACAAGCGTCCCCATGGACGCGCGTATTCGCCGGGGAGTCGTGCCAATTCTTGCGGGAATCCCTGGAAGCAAAAGCCAACGCCCACCGATTCGGAATATTCAGCGAAAAGCTCACGTGCTATGCGGATGAACTCCGACGATTCCGCTTGTTCGATGCGCATGACGGCGGCCTCCGCTCTTCGTCATGCTACCGAATTCGCGGTACGACCTGAATGCAACGCGGGAGCAGCATTCGCCGCATAAAGAGACAATTTGGCCTGCGCTACTTCTTCCGTTTTCGCGCGCGTCCCTGGGCCCTGGTTCGCTTCACCGCAATGCCCTGAATTTCGAAATGCGCGCCGAAAAGCAGCGGTCCCGAGCCGATAAACGCGCGCGCCGGAAAATCTTGCGAGAAATATGTGCGGTAAACAGAATTGAATTGATCGAACAAGGAAACATCCGAGCAGAACACCTGTACGAAGACAAGATCCTCCATCCCCAGCGCTGCACGAGAAAGGGTTTCGCGAAAACCGTCGAGCATAAAGCGAATTTCCCGCTCGACGCTGGCGGGAATTCTCTTCATCGCCGGGTCCAGGCCGAGGTGGCCACTCATATAAAAAGCGTCGCCAACAAGTACGCCATTCGAAAACGGCAGTGGTCCAAGTCCAGCAGGCGGCGAAAAGTGAACGCGTTTAGCGGAAGTCGGCATGAATTTTCTCCTGAGAGTTGATTCGCTTTGCAGTCGCGCACCAGATGAAACAATAATCAAAAAAAAGATGGCCCGACCCCCGTTCATCGCGGATTAAGCGAATGAACAGCGCCGAGCCGCGCATCCATCACGGTTGCAATTCTGTCTAGTGCGCGTCCTTCGAGTAATTCGGGAACGGAGGAACGTGCGGCTTCGGCAACGGATTCTTTTTCAATTCATCCATCGCCACCGCGATTGCCTTTTCGAGTTGCACGTCGTGCCCTTCGCGCCACGCTTTCGGGTCCAGAATCACCGGTACGTCTGGCGGCACTCCGTGATTTTCGACGTCCCACGTTCCATTCGGATTGAAGAAGGCCACGCGCGGCGCCGTCACTGTTCCCCCATCGATCAGGTCCGGATATCCGTAGATTCCCACCAAGCCACCCCACGTCCGCTCACCAACCAATTGCCCCAGACCCGTGTGGCGGAAACCCCACGGCATCCAGTCGCCGCCCGAACCCGAAAATTGATTGATGATCATCACTTTGGGACCAAAAATCGCGTCGAGCGGCGACGTGAACACTTCGCCCTGCCGCGTGTACCAGTAACTCGTCAGCTTGCGCTGCATCGTTTCGATAATGTAGTTTGCGATCGACCCGCCCGTGTTGAACCGCTCGTCCATCACCGCCCCTGACTTGCCCACCTGCGCAAAGTAGTAGCGATTGAAATTAGTGAAGCCGCCTCCAGCGGTGTTGGGCAGATACACATAGGCCAGTTTTCCACCGCTCAATTTGTCGACGACTTCCATGTTGTGAACGGTCCAATCGCGATGCCGCAAATTCAATTCGTTCGCGACAGGCACAACAGTGACCTCGCGGGAGCCGGAGCCATCCGCGTTCGGACCCACCTTGAGTGTCACCTGCTTTTTGGCTTTATCCAGGAAGAAACTGTAAATGTTATCCGAGCCGCGGACTTCGCGTCCGTCGACAGCAAGAATGTAATCGCCTGCAACTACGTTGACACCTGGTTGCGTCAGCGGCGCTTGCAGGTCAGGATTCCAGTTTTCGCCGTAATAGACGTGCGCGATGCGGTAACGGTCATTCTCGATTTTGTAATCCGCACCCAGCAGGCCCACCGTGACCGGCGGGACCGTAGGAATCGCGCCTCCGCGCACGAACATGTGCCCCACGTTCAGATCGCTCAGCATCTGATCGAACATGAAGTTCAAATCCTCGCGGCTGGCGAGGCCCGGCAGATATTTCGCGTATTCGGCCTCTGCCTTGTCGAGATTCAATCCGTGGAAATTGGGCGCGTAGAAAAAGTCGCGCTCGATGCGCCACACCTCGTGGTACATCTGTTTCCATTCCGCCCGCGGGTCCACCCACACCTTCATGTCCGTCATATTCAAAGTGCCTTCGCCGGGTTTCGCCGGCGCGGCCGTTGGCGCGATGCCCCAGTGCCCCTGCTGCTGATACAGGAATTTTTCGCCGTTGAACGACACGTCAAAGGACTGCACGCCGGAAATAATCGGGAAAGTCTTGCGAGTTTTCATATCGAAGCGCGTGATCACGAGTCCCGGCGGCATGCCAAACGCTCCGCCGTCTTCTCCCGGGGGCAATTCGGCCAAGAACAGTTCGCCCGTTTTACCTGCTGCAATTCCCTGGTAATCGCGCGCCGGAACCGGCAGCGCGAGGATGCGCTGGCCGATATTTTCGAAGTCGATTGTTACTTTCGGCGTTTCTTCCTTCTTTTCCTTTTCGGCAGCGTCTTTCGCCTCGGGCTTCTTCTCTGCTTTCTCCTCATCGCTCTCTGGCGCGAGCGGCGACTTCATGTCCTTGCCCAACACTGCGACGTAGACGCTGCGCGTTACCGTGTGGTCGTAACTTGACATGTCGAGCCACGCAGTCGTGGGTCCGGAATTCGTGCTGGCGGTGAAATACAAATACTTTCCATTCTTGTCCCAGACAGCGGAGCGCGCGTCGCTCATCCCGTCGGTGATCTGCGTGCTCTTGCCCGTCGCGAGCGAATACACAAACACGCCGCGCATGTGGTTCTGCATCAGCTTGGTGTACGCAATCCATTCGCTGTCGGGCGACCACGATGGGTCGAGCGTCCGCTCCGGCGTTTCGAATACGTCGGAATCAATTTTCACCGGTGTGCCCTTGTCGAGGTCCACGTACCAAACGCTCAGCCGTTTGTCGGTGTATGCAATTTTCTTGCTGTCGGGCGACCATTTCGGGTCGTAAAAATACGATGGCGGGTTGCCAAGATTAATCTTTTTGACTGCGCCCATCCCGTTTTGGTCCTTGATGTGCAGCGCGTACTCGCCCGACTCGTCAGAGAAATACGCTATCGATTTTCCGTCGGGCGACCACGCCGGCGTGCGGTCCGCCACTCCCGGCGTGTTCGTGACATTGCGCACGTCGCCGTGCTGCTCCGGCACCGTCAAAATTTCTCCGTGGGCTTCGAAGACGGCCCGCACGCCCGTTGGCGAAATCCCCGCGGAGAGGATATTTTTCTCCACGCTGTCGAAATGCGGCATCACCTGCGGGAAATCACCAGCTACATGGATCGTCAGCGCATGTTCGCGGTGCGTCGCGATGTCGTACACGTGAATCGCACCGAACTGCGAATAAATAATCGCGTCCGGCCCGGCCGATGCTTCCTTGATCGGCAGTCCATCATTGGGGACCAACTGCGTTTCTTTTTTCGTCGACGGGTCATACTCATAGAGGGTGAACGGCCCTTTTTCATCCGAGAGGAAATAAACCTTGTTGCCGACCCACATCGGGTCGAATTCATTCCAGTCGCCGCGCGGAATTTCCTCGTAGCTTGAATCCGAGAGCTTCGCAATCCAGATTTTCGATTCCGTGCCTCCGCGATAGTGCGACCATGTGCCCCAGGGGAACGCTACCGGACGGTAGGCGATCTCATTGCCGTTCGACGAATACGAGCCTTCATAGGCCAGCGGGAAAGGCAGCTTCGTGGGCAATCCCCCGGTCACGGGCACGGTGTAAAGATTCGCCACACCGCTGGCAAACGAGTCGCGGCTGGATTCAAACAGCACGTTCTTGCCGTCAGGCGTCCAGCCCACAACCGTGTCTGGCGCGGGATGGTACGTCAGCCGCTGCGGCACGCCGCCGTCGGCTGAAACGACGTAGACATCCGTGTTGCCGCCATACTGGCCCGAGAAGGCGATCCATTTCCCATCCGGCGAGAAATACGGATTGGACTGAATCCCGACCCCCGTCGTCAGACGGATTGCGTCGCCGCCGTTGCGGCCCACGCTCCACAGTTCTCCGCCATAGACGAAAACGATCTGCGTCTTGCTCATTGCCGGTTGCTGCAGAAGAAGGGGCGCGGAGCCAGGCTGCGCGTAGCACACCGCCACCAGCATGAAGACACACAGGACCAGTGCTGCTTTCCTCATCGACAATTCTCCTTTGCGGGACTTCCGTGTCTGATACGCGTGCGCGGTGGAAAAGTTCCCACAGCCGAACGGAAGCAATCCCATTTCAAAATGGACCGGCGAGTATATCGCCCGCCCTAAATCCTGTCCACGAGACACTCGACGTGACGGCCCGCCAGCTTTTTCTTTCAGAAACCCTGTGCTAGACTGTCGCAGCAAGAGCACATAATAGGCTCCTGCCAGTTTCTTCTACGAGGCATTCCGTATGTCCGGACATTCGAAGTGGGCGACAATCAAGCACAAGAAAGCCGCGACTGACGCGCGCCGCGGCAAGGCTTTCACGAAGATCATTCGCGAGATCATGATTGCCGCGCGCTCCGGTGGCGCGGACCCAAATACGAATCCTCGTCTTCGTACCGCCATTCTTGCGGGTAAAAACGAGAACATGCCCAATGACAACATCGAGCGCGCCATCCTCCGCGGCACCGGTCAAATGGAGGGTGAGGTCCTCGAGGAAGTGACGTTCGAAGGGTACGGCCCCGGCGGCGTGGGGATGCTGGTGCAAGTGGTTTGCAGCAACCGCAATCGGATCGTCAGCGAAATTCGCCACCTCATGGCCAAGCATGGCGGCAACATGGCCGAAACGGGCGCGGTTGGTTGGATGTTCCATCGCAAAGGCGATATCACGGTTGCAAAAGAAGCCGCGGACGAGGAAAAGATGATGGGTATCGTCCTCGATGCGGGCGCCGAAGATCTCAAGGACGATGGGTCTTTCTGGGAAGTGGTGACTCCGCCAGAGGCTTTCGAGAAAGTCCGCGATGCTCTGATCGCCGCGGGAATTAACCCGGCCGCTGCCGAAGTCGGATGGATTCCGCAGAACTACGTGAAGCTGACGGGCGCGCAGGCGCAACAAATGCTGAAGATGGTCGAGGCGCTGGAAGAGCACGACGACATTCAGCACGTTTACGCCAATTTCGACATCGACGAAAACGAAATTCAGGCCGCTGTAGCGGGCTAGTGTTGCCACACCGTAGTGTCCTTCGCGTTGCGCCCGCCGAAAAAACGCTACCCCCAATTTTTCTTCTGCGCGTAGACTGAAGCTCGTCATGACGCGATCACAGTGCTGTCATGGCAAAACAACAATGCCCGCAAACGGTTCAGTCGCGCGCAAATCTCTCCGCGTTCTCGGCCTCGACCCTGCGCTGGCTGGCGCCACCGGCTACGGAGTGGTCGAACTGAACGGCCAGGCAGCGGTGATGCTTCGCTTCGGCGCACTGCGTTTTCCCGCGCGCGCGAGTTTCGCCGAACGCCTTCGCGAAATCCATCAGATGGTGGCGCAGCTCGTCGACGAGTTTTCTCCCGACGCCGTTGCGGTAGAATCGGTCTTCACGGCTCTCAACATGCGCACAGCGCTCAGACTTGCCGAGGTGCGCGGCGTTATCTTGCTCGCTGCCGCGCAAGCGGACATTCCCGCGCATAGTTATTCGCCCCGCGAAGTTAAGGCCAGCGTCACGGGGTTTGGCGGAGCTTCGAAGCAACAGATGCAGCAAATGGTGAAGGCTCAGCTGGGCTTGTGCGAGCAGCCGGAACCCGCTGACGCCGCTGACGCGCTTGCTGTGGCGCTTTGCCACGCTCATTTTGCCTGGGCAGCCGAACGTCTGGAGCGCAGTCTGATTGCCAATCCTGTGGCCGCTGAGTCCCGCTCGCGCAGCCATTTTTCCGCCGGGCGCATCCCAATCCAACGATGAAATCCTGTGGCTTGAAGTTGATCTGCGTCGCGATTGCATTGTTCCTGTGTTTCCCAGGGACTTTCGCGCGATCGCGAACTGCAGATGCATCGGACTCTTCTCAGGGACCTACTCTCACGTTTCGCAAGATTTTCAAGTCCAGTTATCCTGAGTTTGCGGAGATCAAAATCAACGAAGACGGCTCCGGAACCTATGACATTCGCCAACTCGACGACACGTCAAGCCCCCAACCCATGCAAATCAGTCAGGCGCTGGCCCATAAACTGTTCGAACTCGCCGCGGAATTGCACGACTTCCATGGCGTGGATCTCGATGTTCACCGCCGCATCGCCGACCTAGGACAGAAAACTCTCGGCTATGAAAAAGGAACTGAGAAATTCCAGGTGACGTTCAACTACACGCTGAACAGCGCAGCCAACCAACTGCTCGCTATTTTTGACGGCTTGCAGCGACAGGAACTCGACCTGAGCGACATGGTGCGCACCATGCGTTACGATCACCTTGGCGTGAATGACGTAATGACCCGCGTGCAGAACGACATAAGAAACAAGCTTCTTCCCGAACCAGAGGCATTGCTGCCAACTCTTGACCAACTCGCCGCGAATGAAGAATTGGTTGATATCGCCCGCCAGCGCGCCCGCGCCATCGCCGAGCAAATCCGCAACAACCACTGATTCGCGCGCGGCCAAAATTACACAGCAATCGAAGTACCGGGGTGCGCCGCGAATTCGCTTGACCGCGTCTCCACAAAGCGCGAGCATATTCCTAGTGTGTCTGCGCAGCTCTTGGTGAGGGTTGCGCTCTCCGCTTCTTGAATGCCCCAAAAAGGGGGTGCGTTATGCACCGCTCGGGTGTCAGCCTTCTCCTCCTCAGTTTTACAGCTCTTAGCTTGATTGGTGTCTCGCGACCAGCGCAGGCATCTGACATGAGCTACGCGCGCATTGTGCGCTTAAGCCTCGTCGCGGGGGACGTGCAGGTTACGCGCCCGGGCCGCTCTGTCTGGGAGCCTGGCGCGCCGAACATGCCAATCACGCAAGGCATGACCATTGGCACCAACGATGGCCGCGCCGAAGTTCAATTCGAGGATGGCAGCACGGCCTGGATCTCCGAAAACACGATGGTGCAATTCACCGAACTGGCGCTCTCCGATGGCGGGCGCATCTCGAAGTTGACGCTGGCGCAGGGCACTGTGAGCATTTACGCAGACCTGAAGCGCGCCGACACATTTATGATCTCGACGTCGAACCAGCAGATTGTAGTGCCGAAACGTTCACTCTTCCGAGTGGATGCTTTCCGCGATGGCGCTTCCATCAGCGTGATGCAGGGCGAATTGCAAGTCAGCGCTCTCACTGGGTCCGTGGGCGCGACGACTCTCGTCAAGGGCCAGACGCTCGCCTACAAATCGAAAACGGAGGCAGCCGCGATCACCGTCAACCCGAAGGCTGATGCGTGGGATCGTTGGGTGAACAGCCGCGAACAGAACCTTCAAGTCGAGACCGCACAGTCGCTGTCGTATGCGAACGCGCCCTTCAACTACGGCATGAGCGACCTTTCCGCTTATGGCGGCTGGAATTATTTTGCAGGCTACGGCTATGGTTGGCAGCCGTTTGGCATGACCGCGGGCTGGGCGCCATTTTCAATGGGTCAATGGGCTTCCTATCCGGGGTTAGGCTGGACGTGGATCAGCTCCGAGCCGTGGGGCTGGGTTCCGTATCACTTCGGTGATTGGATGTTCTCTCCCGTCTACGGCTGGATGTGGTTTCCGGACAATTTCGGATTCTGGGATCCAGCGCCGGTGAATTGGTACGGCGTCGGAAACCAGGCGGCGTGGACGCCGCGCACTGGAACCGGCCCGCGGATGCCGACAACGCCGCGCATCTTGATTATGAGCGGTTCGAAATCAATCGGCAGCATGAGTTCAGTTCGAATCGTCGCAGCGAGTGGCGGCAATCGGCCAATCCAGGCGTTGCCGGGCGGCCCGCTTGAAAACGGCCGAGTTCCTCGGTTCGGAGATGTGGCCTCAGCCACAAATCACAGTGCACTGATGCAGAATCCGAGGGCAATTGTTCCGACCGCTCCGAGCATGGCGCATTTGCAGAGGTCGCTCGCCGCAAGCGGCAGCATGCCAGCGATGAAAATGAACACGCGTCTGCCGGCCGCCCCTGCGCCGCAAATGTTCCGTGTCGAAAACGCCATGCGCACGTCGCCCGCCGCGCTTCCTCATCATCCGGCGCCGATGTATGTGCCGAGAGAGCCAGCGTCAAGCGGGATGGCATCGCCCGCGGGTATGGGCGCACCGTCGGGTGGCTACTCAGGGCCCTCTTTCTCAGCGCCGCGAACATCAGGGCCAGCGGCGGGGGGCACCGCTCCGGCGCCAGCGGCGCATGCGGTTGCCACTGGCCGGCCACACTAGAGGCTGTGTACAGTTTTCGTGCCGCGTACGCGAGTCTCAACGCACGATGATTCCCGCGTAGCCGACTACGTTTTCGTGGTCCCCATTTACATCGCCTGAAGTCGCATATTGCAGCAGTTCTGCGCTCGTTGATCCTAATTCCCGTGCGGCGGTGAGCATCACAACGGCGGGACCATAGCCGCACATCGTAATGTTCTCGCGACGCACCGTGTCGTAGAGTTCGTGCGCGTCCAGTGCAAGAATTGCGTTGATTGCCTTCCGGTCCTTCACGCGCGTGATGGTGTCGCTTTCGCGATGATTCATGTCGGAACTCGCGATAATCAATACAGTTTCCTTCTGCCCGCGAACCACTTGCGCGACCGCGTGCCCCAGCATTTCCAGCGCGTCGAAGCGGTCCGTCCCAAGTACGATGGGAACAAAGGTAAAGTCTTCCGCGAGTGTCTGTAGGAATGGCAACTGCACTTCGAGCGAATGCTCCAACGAATGAGCCACCGCATCCTCGCGCAACAGGGGAAACGATTTTTTCATGGCGTCCGCCAGCGCCACATCAATTTTCGCGTCTCCCAGCGGAGTGGTCCACGCACCTTGCGAGAGGATCGCTAGCCGTTCGCCGTGCGGATAATGCCGCGGGCCGAGTAGGATGAATCGTGATGGCAAGTCGAGCGCGCCGTATACGGTCCCTGCTACATGTCCCGAATACATGTATCCGGCATGCGGTACGATGCAACCGCGCGCGCGGATTTTTTGGGAAGCGACGGAAACGCAGCCGTCGATTTGGCGAAGCAACATTGCAGCGTCAGCGGGATAAAAACGTCCAGAAACAGCGGCAGGGCGAATCATGAAAGCCTTCCGGTGGGATTGTACTGCTATTCGTCGCTACTGCTGAATTAGAACGCTTTGGAGGCCTTGCCTGTGATCGACTGCGCCACCGTGCTTCCCGGGGCGTATTTAATCGTGACACGGTCGCCGGATTGATAGCCGCCCTTGTCGATCAACGATTGCAGCTTCTTCGCCACGTTGGGCGAAAATGTGAACGTGCGCACGATGTACGAGTTCTTCGGGTCGCGCACGATAATCGAAACCGTGTTCATGCGGATCACTTCACCCTTGAAAATATCGAGCTTCACCTTGGGTGCTTTTACGGTCTTCGGCTTAACGGTGACGGTCTTGCTGGTGGTCACCTGTGCGGACGCGGAGGACGCCGCAAAGCCCGATGCCACGACGCCGAGCAACGCGGCGAAAAAAAGTACCGGGCCGGTTCGTCTAGACATCTTCGACATTTTCGTCCAGGGAGATTTTGAGCGACTTCAGGAATTTGATGTCCTGCGGCGTGATATCGACTTTTGCTTCCTCCGTGCGCTCGTCGAGCACTTCTTCATCCACGCGAATATGCAGCGATTCGAGGAAGCGCCGGTCCGTCGTTGTCATCTTTGATTCTTGCGCGGGCCGCTGCGCCAGGCCAATCGTCGCGTCCAGCTTCAGCACAATGTCGTAGCCGGCCGAGCGCACATTGGCAATGGCTTCGGCGATCTTCTCCGAATCTGCCACGGAATCGTTGATCGCGTGTCCGAGTTCGCGGAGCAAAGCTTTTAGGTTGTCATCGAGCCGCAAGGTCGTCCTCCTCGCTCTAGTCCGATTTTATGGCGGCAGACGCAAGGATACAAGCACAAGTGCGCCACCTGCCACTGCACCTTTGGCCAGCCCTATGTATTAGAATGGGGGCATGAGCGCAAGTGGATATTCGCGTTCCGGACCCAACTGGCTTTCAGCCCTTTGGCGCGGCGGCTCGGCCATGTTTCGTGCTTTCTGGAAGCTCGCCCGCCAGCTCCTCCACGAAGCCGCCGGGACGCTCTTTGCTCTGTTCGCTTTATACGCCGGCGCGGCCGCGTGGAAGCAAAGCCACCAGCCCGATGGCCAATGGATCGCCGCATTCGCTCTGGGATACGCCGTCATGATGATTTGGTTTTCCTTTTCGTCTTTCCGCAGTGCGCGCCGCGTGCGCTGAATTGCCCAGACACATGAATAAGATTCCGACAAAGACTGAAGCGGGCACCGGGAAAAAACGAAAGGAAGCACCAAAGGAATTGCCAAGAAACTATCCCGCTGCGCTGCCGATCGACGTGGTGGTCACGCCCGAACATCTTCAAGGTTGGGATGCCGAGGCCGACTTGGGCTTCCCAGGCCAGTTTCCATTCACGCGCGGCATTTACCCCACGATGTATCGCGGGCGCTTCTGGACCATGCGCCAGTACGCCGGTTTTGGCACGGCCGCCGAATCGAACCAGCGCTACCGTTATTTGCTCTCGCAGGGCCAGACCGGACTTTCCGTGGCCTTCGACCTGCCCACGCAAATCGGCATGGACTCTGACCACGCTCTCGCGTGCGGCGAAGTCGGCAAAGTCGGCGTGGCCATCGATTCGCTCGAAGATATGGAGACGCTTTTCGACAGCATTCCGCTTGACCGCGTCTCAACCTCGATGACTATTAATTCCACTGCGGCGATCCTGCTCGCGTTGTACGTAGCAGTCGCCAAAAAGCAGGGCGCGGACCTTCGCCGCCTTTCCGGCACCGTGCAGAACGATATCCTCAAGGAATACATCGCGCGTGGCACGTACATTTATCCCATCCGTCCTGCGATGCGCATCGTCACCGATATTTTCGCGTGGTGCCGCGCGGAGATCCCCAACTGGAACGCCATTTCCATTTCCGGCTATCACATTCGCGAGGCCGGCTCGACCGCTGTGCAGGAAGTCGCTTTCACTTTAGCGAACGCCATTGCTTATGTTGACGCGGCATTGACCGCGGGCCTGAAGGTTGATGATTTCGCGCCGCAGCTTTCTTTCTTTTTCAATTCCCACAATGGCCTGCTCGATGAAGTCGCGAAATTCCGCGCCGCTCGTCGCCTGTGGGCGCGCGTGATACGCGACCGTTTCCACGCGCAAGACGAGCGCTCGTTGCTGCTTCGTTTTCACGCGCAAACCGGCGGCTCCACGCTCACGGCCCAGCAGCCGGAAAATAATCTCGTGCGCGTCGCATTGCAAGCGCTCGCCGCCGTTCTCGGAGGTTGCCAATCGCTGCATACGAACAGCCTGGACGAAGCTCTTGCGCTGCCCACTGAACAATCCGCTCTGCTCGCGCTGCGGACCCAACAGCTCATCGCCCACGAAACCGGCGTTGCCAATACCATCGATCCCTTCGCCGGTTCTTACGCTATCGAGCACCTGACCAACGAAATCGAGCGCGGCGCATGCGAGTACATTGCCAAGATTGATGCGCTCGGTGGCATGCTTCGCGCCATTGAAACAGGTTTCGTGCAATCGGAAGTGCAGCAAGCCGCCTACGAATATCAGCAGGCTGTTGAGCGCGGAGACGTTGTCGTCGTGGGCGTAAATCGTTTCACCGAAAATGAAGGCAAGCATATTCCCACGATGCGCATAGATCCTGACGTAGAACGTTCGCAAATTGCGCGCTTGAATGCTTTGCGCGCGCGTCGCGATACCGCCAAATCGAAGGCGGCTCTCGCTGAAGTCGAACGCCGCGCGCGTTCCACCGAGAATCTGATGCCCGCCATCCTATCGGCCGTCGAATCCTACGCTACACTCGGCGAAATTTCGGATGCGCTGCGCCGGGCCTTCGGCGAATACCAGGAATCCGTCGTCATTTAGGCCCACCTCTGTGACGCTGAAATCCAAACTGATACTCGCATCGAGTTCGCCGCGCCGCGCGGAGATCTTGCGCAACGCTGGGTTTGATTTCGCAGTCGTCCCCGCGCATGTCGACGAAACGCGGCGTCCCAACGAGCGCCCGGCCGACTATGTTCGCCGCCTCGCCGAAGAAAAAGCTCGCACTGTCGCGCGGCAACTCGCGAAAGATGCCTTCGGGGAGTCCAGTTTCATCATCGGCGCGGACACAGTAGTGGTCATCGACACCGAAATTCTGGGCAAGCCTTCATCGCCGACGAACGCGCGCGAAATGCTCCGCCGCCTCAGCGGGAAAACGCATGAGGTCTACACCGGATTGGCAGTTCTGCAGGGGAACGACTCCGCCATTCGTACTGCTGTGGAAACGACGCGCGTCACATTCGCTGCCCTTAGCGAGAAGGAAATTGAGGATTACATCGCAACCGGCGAGCCTTTCGACAAATCGGGCGCCTACGCTATCCAGGGCCGTGGCGGAAAATTCATTTCGCGCATTGAAGGCTGCTACTTCAACGTAATGGGTTTGCCGCTCGCACGCCTCTACGCGATGTTGCACGATTTGAACGGGGTACAGCGGTGAGCGCGTACCAAAAGTAATCGTCAAAAAAACAAACGGCAGCCGATCGGTTGCCGCGCGAAATCAAATTCTGGAAAGTCAGGCTACTTTTTTTCTTCGTAGGGCGGAGTCGACGGGTTAACCGGTGGCGGAGGCGGCGGAGTTGTATTCGGTTCGTCGCGCATGCCTTGCTTGAATTCCTTGATGCCCGTCCCCAACCCGCGCATCAATTCCGGGATCCTGCGCCCGCCGAACAAAATCACCACGATAATCAGGATCAACAACAAATGCATCGGGCTAAGTTCCATAAAGCCTCCTTACAACACCCGTTTCTGCAGCGGGCATCCACACTTGCCACTTCTGCAGCAAAGCTATCTGGTTCAAAGTATAACACGCTCATTGCCCACGCGGCGCGTCAACCGTTCCCGGTCGAGGTATTCGAGCAGGGGTATCGCGTATTTCCGGGTCACCTGGGTCAGCTCTTTGAACGCGGTAATCGGCAGCCGCTCCCCATTTTTCTTCTTATACGAAGCAAGGAGCGCCAGCAGATGTTCGACGGCGCTCTTGTGAAATACCAGCTCGTCCGTCACTTTCACCAGAGTTTTCTCGCGAAGCAGGATTTGTAGCAGCTTCTGCGCGCGCCGCGTGTCCACGGGCAATTTCCCCAGCACCTCGTGCACCGCCGGAGCCGCAAGCCCTGCGCGCTCGAATTCCGCCGAAATTTTTTCCTTGGCGCGCGCTTCTTCCGCCGAAAGCGCAATCTCGCGCCCCGCGCGTTGCACAATGTCTCCCGCCACCGCGATCTTTCGCCGCGCAACCAAATCGTCGAGTGCCGCGCGAAAAACTTCCGGCTTGACTCGGTCGGCCACGCGCCCGCGCAAGTCTTCCTTCGCAATTCCATGCACGAGTGGATTTTGTTTGTGAAATTCATCCAGCTCTTGCTCAATATCAGATAGCAGCTTGTCAAATCCTTCCGCCGAAACCACCGTTAGTGGTTGCTCGTTAACAACGCGAATCCGCTTTGCTTCGGCCAGGCCTTGAATCGTGGCACGTGCCTCGCCTTCGAGCCATCCCGTTCGCGCAATAATCCTTGCAAGATCCAGTCCGCGCGCATCCTCCAAAGCCAGCGCCGCGAGAATTTCGTCTCGCTTGCCGCTTTCCCATGCCTCCAGCGCTCGAATGGTGCGGGAATCGCTCCGCTTGTGCCGCGCCGCGAACGCATCAAGCACCACGCCTCCACCGATCGTCATCAGCGGCGAGAATTGCCGCAAAATGAATCGGTCGCCCGGCAGCGCCAAAATCTCATCATCCAGCCGGAGTTGCGCGAGTGCCGTTTGGCCGGCGGCAAGCGCTCCTTGTTCGTGCAAGGTCACGCTCGCCACAGTCTCCGCTGTCCCGTGATGGAAATGCACCCGCGTTCGATTCTTCATCGTCCGCGCTGAGGCCAACAGCGTCACTCGCGCATCGATTCGTTTCGTCGGCTGAAAGACTCCCGGCGTCGCCAACACCATCCCGCGCGTGATTTCTCCAGTTTCAATATCCGCCAGATTCACCGCGGTTCTTTGTCCTGCTTCGGCTTTGGATACCGCATGCCCGCCGGAGTGCAACCCGCGGACGCGCAAACGCCTTCCCGTCGGAAACAGTTCGACTTCTTCGTCGGGCCGCAACGTACCGGAAATCAATGTCCCCGTAACTACGGTGCCGAAGCCCTTCATCGCAAACGCGCGGTCAATCGGCAATCTCACATGCCGCGAAGCGTCTCTGCCCGAAATTGTCGCGGCTGCCTCGACCAATTCCCGCTTTAATTCCTCGATGCCCGCGCCTGTTTTGGCGCTCACTCCCAAAATCCGCGCGCCTTCGAGAAACGACCCGCGAACAAATTCGTCGATTTCCAGTTTCACCAGTCCCAAAACGTCCGGCTCGACCAAATCCATTTTTGTGACTGCGACGATTCCTCGCTTAATCCCCAGCAGCCGGCAAATATCGAAATGCTCGCGCGTCTGCGGCTTGATCGACTCATCCGCCGCCACCACCAGTAGCACTACGTCGATTCCGCCGGCGCCCGCCAGCATGTTTCGCACGAACCGCTCGTGCCCCGGCACATCCACAAATCCCAGACGCACATCGCCCAAATCGAGAAACGCAAATCCCAGGTCAATCGTGATTCCGCGCCGTTTCTCCTCCTCCAGACGATCTGGATGAGTACCAGTCAGCGCCTCAACCAACGCTGATTTGCCGTGGTCGATGTGCCCGGCGGTTCCAACGATGACGTGTTTGGCCATAATTTGGGAGCGCGCGGATGCACTTGGCGCAGATGTAGGCTAGCCGACCGGCTGCAGTTGGTCAAACTGGCGGAGCCTCTAGGAGGTTGATGAAATCAAAAACAAAGGAGAAATTCTTAAGAGCGGATTTTTTTTGCGGCTTTCATTTCGAGAAGAATTGCATCGGCAGCCTTCGCCGGATCAGCCGCCCCTGTAATGGGCCGTCCGACGACCAGATAGTCAGCACCAGAACGGATTGCGCTCCCTGGCGTGGCGACCCGTGCTTGGTCATCTTCTTTTTCTTTTTTGCCTCCGCCAGGCACCGCGGGACGTACGCCTGGGACGACGATTCGCATCTTCGGCCCGACTGCCATGCGAACCGCTGCGACCTCGCGCGCGGATGCAACAATTCCGCCGATGCCCACTTCTTGGGCGAGAAGCGCTAACGCCACGACCCTGCTTTCGGCGGGTCCTTTAAGTCCTATACGTCCTAAAGCCGTGTCATCCAGACTCGTCAGAATAGTCACGCCAAGCAACGTGGGCGGATTCTTGACTCCCTTAAGCGCGTCCTTGGCGGCCTGCATCATACCTAGACCGCCTGTGGTGTGGAGCGTCAGCATGCGCACCTTGGGCAGTTTGGCTGCGGCGGCGACGGCTCCCGCCACTGTATTCGGAATATCGCAGAACTTCAGATCGAGGAAGATTCCCGGGACCAGCCGCGCAATACGCTCCACCGCCTCAGGGCCTTCGGCGGTGAAGAGCTGGCTGCCAATCTTGGCCAAACCAATGCGGCCTCTTAACTTGCGAATAAGTTGAATAGCTTCAGAAAGACGGGGGAAGTCCAGAGCGACAATCAGTTGCCTTCGTGCAGCGTCTTCGATGGTGGCACCTTTAACAGCTCAACTCTTACACGGGCGACCCCGCGGTGAGCAAATCCCAGCTCCCGCGCCACTTGATACGAGACGTCCAAGGAGCGCCCCGGTACGTATGGACCCCGATCGTTAATCCTGACAATGGCGCTCTTGTGGGTGCGCAGATTCTCTACTCTTACCACGGATCCTAGCGGAAGGCTAGGGTGGGCCGCCGTCTGGGCATACATATCATAGATTTCGCCATTCGCCGTCACCTGTCCGTCGAAGTCCCCCCCGTACCAACTGGACAGGCACACCCAAGTCTTCAGCGGCTTTGGATGCAACCGAGGGTTGGGGTTGGCTAGAGCGGGATTCATAGCGGCGTAGTTAGCCGCCGCGAGAGTGTCTGCACTCGCTGAGCGAGCAGGTGCCTTCATTGCTGGGACGAAAACGAGCGCCACAACCACGGTTAAGACTGCTTGCCGGATTAGTGTTCGTTTTGATCTCATAGTTTTGTAACCCTTTGAAAATCAACAAGTATTGTACCCTAACCCCGCCAGGGCCTCAATACATATCTTCCTTGAATCCAGCGGCAACTTTACTCGATTGACATCCGTAAATCATTGATTGTAGATAGGCTTAACTCCTTACAGTGGTGCCGCAAACCCTCCACCACGCTTTCGGACGCTCTCGGATCGGCGAAGTGAGCCGTTCCGACCTGAATTGCGGTGGCTCCAGCCATTATGTACTCCAGAGCGTCCGCGGCGGTCTGGATACCCCCGAGACCGATCACGGGCAGCCTTACCGCCCGACTAACCTCGTAAACCAGCCTCAGCGTCAGCGGTTTTATGGCTGGACCCGACAACCCACCTGTCCGGCGACCCAATCTTGACCTTCCGGACAGGGGATCGATACTCATGGCCGGGTAGGTATTTGCGACGGTAAGCGCATCCGCCCCGGCTGCTTCGGCGGCGCGGGCTATTACCTTGACGTCGGCATTGGGGGCCAGCTTCACCCACAATGGCCGCTTAGCCGCGTGCTGTGCAGCAGCGCTTACTACCTCTGTAGTCGAAACCGGATCCAAGCCAAACTCCGCTCCGCCGTGGTCCACGTTGGGGCAGGAAATGTTCAGCTCGTAAGCAGCAAGGCCCTCCGCGTCCTCCAGCACACGGATTACTTCCACGTATTCGTCAACCGTGTGCCCAAACACATTCGCGATCACCGC
>DATGJE010000379.1:0-3968 GCA_035295305.1 Candidatus Acidiferrales bacterium
GGCTGCACCTTGATTCGTGCAAATGGCGCAAGACGTGATGATTTGAATTTCTGATTCCGCTCGAATTAGGATGTCCGGCAAATCCTAGGACATCTGGCGCAGCACGTATTGCAAAATTCCGCCGTGCTGGAAATAGGTGACCTCAACCGGCGTGTCGATGCGCGCCACCGCGGAGAACGATTTTTCTTTTCCGGCTGCGTCGCGGGCGCGCACGCGAAGAATCTTCCGCGGCTTGAATTGCTCCGTGAGTCCCTCAACGTCGAATGTTTCGTGGCCGGTCAGGCTCAGCGATTTGGCCGTTTCTCCCTCTTGAAATTCCAGCGGCAACACGCCCATGCCAATTAGATTGCTACGGTGAATGCGTTCGAAGCTTTCGGCAAGCACGGCGCGCGCTCCCAGCAGCAGCGTGCCTTTCGCCGCCCAGTCGCGCGAGGATCCCGCGCCATATTCCTTCCCAGCGATTACGAGCAGCGGCACGTTCTCGGCGCGGTATTTTTCCGCCGCATCGAAAATCGTCAGCTTCTCGCCGCTTGGTTGATGCAGCGTCCATCCGCCCTCGGTTCCCGGCGCGAGTTGATTGCGCAGGCGGATGTTCGCGAATGTTCCGCGCATCATCACTTCGTGGTTGCCGCGCCGCGCGCCGTAGGAGTTGAAATCCTTCGGTTGCACGCCGTGGGCGATCAAATATTTTCCCGCTGGGCTGTCCGCGGGGATCGAGCCTGCCGGAGAAATGTGATCAGTAGTAACGCTGTCACCGAGCAGCGCAAGCACGCGCATGCCGCGCAAATCCGCAAGCGGTCCGGGCTTCACGGGCATGCCGTCGAAAAATGGCGGCAGCTTGATGTAAGTCGATTTCGCGTCCCAGGCGTAGAGGTCGCCTTCGGGAACTGGCAATGAGCGCCAGCGATTGTCACCGCTGTAAACGTCCGCATATTCCTTGCGGAACATGTCGCTCGACACCGACGAGCGCATCAGTGTTTCCACTTCCTGCGGAGTCGGCCAAATATCGCGCAGATAGACCGGCTTGCCTGCTTTGTCCGTGCCCAGCGGCTCTTTTGCCATGTCGAAATCCATGCGGCCCGCGAGCGCGTACGCCACAACCAGCGGCGGTGACGCCAGATAATTCGCACGGCAGTATGGATTAATGCGTCCTTCGAAATTGCGGTTCCCGCTGAGAACCGAAACGGCAACCAGATCGCTTTCCTTGATGGCTTTGCCAATTGCTTCCGGCAGCGGCCCGCTGTTTCCGATACACGTCGTGCAGCCGTAGCCCACCAGATGGAAGCGCAGTTCTTCGAGAAAATGCATCAGTCCGGACTTTTTCAAATAGTCGCTGACGACCATCGAACCCGGAGCCAAGCTGGTTTTCACCCAGGGCTTCGATTTCAATCCGCGCTCCACGGCTTTTTTCGCCAGGATTCCCGCGCCGAGCATCAGCGACGGGTTCGAAGTATTTGTGCAGCTGGTGATGGCGGCGATCACCACGGAGCCGTCGTGAAGCTCGAATCGGTCGCCGTTGTTTTGCACATTCGTGCGCCTCGCCGGGCCGGTCAGCGATTTTTCAAACACTGTTTTCGCTTGCGTCAGCGGCACTTTGTCCTGCGGACGCTTCGGTCCCGCGATTGTTGGCACCACATCGCCGAGATTCAGCTCCAGCTTGTCGGAAAATTCAGGATCGGGCGTCGCATCGGTGCGGAAAAGCCCTTGCTCCTTTGTATACGCTTCGACGAGTTTTACCTGCGCTTCATCGCGTGCAGTAAAGCGCAGATAGGCGAGCGTCTCGGCGTCCACAGGGAAGAAGCCCATCGTTGCGCCATACTCGGGCGCCATGTTGCCGATCGTGGCGCGGTCGGGAAGCGTCAGGCTCGAAAGCCCGGCGCCGTAGAACTCCACGAATTTTCCCACGACGCCCTTCTTGCGGAGCATCTCGGTTACCGTAAGGACAAGATCTGTTGCCGTCGCGCCTTCGTGCAAGCGTCCGTGCAATTTGAATCCGACGACTTGCGGAATCAGCATCGAGAGCGGCTGGCCGAGCATTGCCGCTTCGGCTTCGATTCCGCCCACGCCCCAGCCGAACACGCCCAGGCCATTGACCATTGTCGTGTGCGAATCCGTCCCGACAAGCGAATCCGGATACGCCCACTGTTTGCCATCGGCTTCCCTCCGGAAAACGACGCGCGACAAATACTCCAGATTCACCTGATGGCATATTCCGGTATCCGGCGGCACAACCTTGAAATTATGGAAACTGTTCTGCCCCCAGCGGAGCAGCGCGTAACGTTCAATATTGCGCATGAATTCGAGTTCAGCGTTGAACGCGAACGATTGCGCTGTCCCGAACTGATCGACCTGCACGGAATGGTCGATCACAAGTTCCGCCGGAAACAGCGGATTGATTTTCTTCGGGTCGCCGCCGAGCTTGCTCATCGCTTGGCGCATTGCTGCCAAGTCAACGATGGCTGGGACGCCCGTAAAGTCCTGCAGCAGCACGCGCGCGGGCAGGAACGAAATTTCTTTCGAGGGCTCCGCAGTAGGCTCCCACTTCGCCACGGCGCGAATATCGTCCGCATGCACAAATTGCCCGTCTTCCTGCCGCAACAAATTTTCAAGCAGGATTTTCATCGAGAATGGCAGGCGCGAAATCTTTCCAGCGCCGGAACGCTCGACGGGCTCGAGGCGGTAGATTTCAAAAGATTCGCTGCCAACTTTGAGCGTGGAACGCGTGCTGAACGAGTTCTTGGAAACGAAACCCATGGCGCTCTCTCGACTCCTCTCCGGAACACTCTATGATAGCGCAATCGTGCGGTTGTAATTTCGGGATTTTAGTGCTTCCGGGCTGGCACTCGGATTTGTGACTCCCCTCCGCGCATGCCATAATTTCAGAATTGCCCGCGGCCATGAAAATTGTGCTCATTTCGACGTACGAGCTCGGAAGGCAGCCTTTCGGGCTGGCGTCGCCTGCGGCGTGGCTGCGCCGCAGCGGGGCCGAAGTCGTGTGTTTCGATCTGTCACGTGAGCCATTTCGCGAGGAAGCGATCCGCGACGCCGCGCTTGTCGCATTTTACGTTGCGATGCACACCGCGACGCGACTCGCTGCCGAACTCTTGAAAATAATTCGGGAACTGAATCCTGACGCGCATATTTGTTTTTATGGCCTTTACGCGCCGGTGAATGAGCCGTGGCTTCGCGCGCTTGGCGTGCAGACAATTCTTGGCGGCGAATTCGAGCAAGGTTTAACGGATCTCGCGAAAAGAATCTCAGATGGTCGCGCGGCGGAAGCGCAGTCTGAACCCGTTGTTTCGCTCGCCAGGCAAAAATTCGCGGTCCCGGATCGTACGGGACTCGTTGCTCTGGATCAATATGCGCGGCTGGCGTTGCCGGACGGCAAAAAGCAAACGGTCGGTTACACGGAGGCGAGCCGCGGGTGCAAACATCTGTGTCGCCATTGTCCCATCGTGCCCGTGTATAAAGGTGTTTTTCGCGTTGTGGACCGCGATGTCGTGCTCGCCGATATCCGCCAGCAAGTTGCGGCCGGGGCACAACACATCACGTTCGGCGATCCTGATTTTTTCAACGGCATCGGCCACGCAATCCCTCTTGTCGAGGCGTTGCACAACGAATTTCCGCAAATCACTTACGACGTGACAATCAAGATCGAGCATTTGCTGACGCATTCCGAATTCTTGCCAGTGCTGCGTCAAACCGGATGCCTGTTTGTTACGAGCGCTGTCGAATCAGTCGACGATCTGGTTCTCGAAAAACTCGACAAGCATCACACGCGCGCCGATTTTTTGGATGTGGTCCGCCGCTTCCAAAAACTCGGCCTGACCTTGCAGCCCACGTTTTTGCCCTTTACGCCCTGGACGAGCCTCGAAAGCTACCTTGACCTTTTGGAAGTCCTGCGCGAAAACGGTCTCGTCGAAAATGTCGCGCCGATACAACTGGCGATTCGCCTGCTAATCCCCGCC
>DATGJE010000380.1:0-11205 GCA_035295305.1 Candidatus Acidiferrales bacterium
GCCAAATAAAATCAGCAGCAGCGCCTGAATCTGTCCCACGATACGCTCGCGCAGCGGAACCATCACAATTTTGATCGCCGCGTTCTGCTGCGGATACGCAGCCGCCAGCCGTGCATTGATGGCATTCATCTCCGCGCGCGCTTGCTCAAAACTGACGCCTGGCCCAAGCCGTCCAACCACACGCATCCACCGAAGATTCCGCCGCGTCGCCATATCTGAGCCTAGGTGCATCGGCACCCAGACATCCGCGTTTCCAACCGGCGCGTATTCAAAATTTGGCGGGAGCACCCCGATAACGCTTACGCTGTTCGCGTCCAGCTGCATCGTGCGCCCCACAACGTGAGGATCGCCGCCAAATTGCTTCCTCCAAAAATTGTAGGTAAGAATCGCAACCTTGGGACCGCTCGCGATGTCCTCTCCCGCGACGAAATCGCGCCCCAGCATCGGCTTCACGCCCAGCGTAGAAAAGAAGTTCGTGGTGACCTGCGCGCCGAAGAGAACTTGTGGCTCGCCGCCGCCGTGAAAAACGAATCCGTCTCCGCTAAAGCCCGCAAGTGACTGGAACGCCTTCGACTGCTTCGTCCAATCCTCATAATCCGGATAGGACGCAACCCAAGACTTATCTAGGTTTGGATAGCGCCTCTCGCTCAGAGTGATCAGCTGGCTCGGCTGCGCGTACGGCAGCGACCGCAGCAGCGCGGCATACACCACGGAAAAAATCGCCGTGTTCGCGCCAATCCCCAGCGCCAGCGTCAACACTGCAATCGCCGTGAACCCCGGCGCCTTCCCCATCATCCTCACCCCGTAGCGTATGTTCTGCATCAGCGTGTTCACGTTTCACCTCGCCGGTCTTTCCTTCGTCGCTCCATCTCCAAACGCGCCCATCTTTTTTGGAGTGCGGCGGCCTGCCTACCGCAGGCAGGCTCGACGCCGCTTTGCTTTTCGCCTTTCGCTTTTCGCCTTTCGTCCTTGCCTTTGCCCTTCACTGACCACTGGCCCCTGACCACTCATCACTGCCTTAGACCGCCTTTTCGGGTGCCCCATCCTGAGCGAAGTTTTGCGAAGGGTGGGGACTTTGTTCTCGCAACGCCACTCGGTCGTTAGCACTCCGTGCGCCCGCCTTTATGGAGTGCGACGGCTCGACGCCGCTTTGCCTTTCGTCTTTGCTTCTCGTTGTCATCCCGAACCCGGTCGCCTGTTTTTGGCGAACGGTGTGAGGGATCTGCTTCTGTTTTTCGTCTTTACGGGTGCCCCATCCTGAGCGCTGTAGGCGAAGGGTGGGGTTTTGCGCGTGTGCGCCCCCACCGAGCTTTCTGCAGATTCGATACCTAAAACGCATTAGCCTAAACGGCTTTGCTTTTAACGGTTTACATCACTCTTGCGGAAACCCGCACACAATATGTTGTCCGTTTCCGCAGTCTTAGTTTGCATAACCGGACACACCAATGCCATTCCTGCCAGACGCGCATCTGGCATCTTCCCCAGGGAAACGCCTCAAAATTCAATCTCTTGAAATTCCCTACCGTGGACTCACTGGTGTGAATCGCATCCCGTGCGGAACCCTCAACTCAACCATGCAAAGCGGCGCCCGTTTCCCCCGCCGCCGCGCGATCCAAAAACCAAATCACTTCCCCCTCCGGACGCAGCCTCTCCACCGGCAATTTCTGCATTCCTGCGCTCGCGTCTCCTCGCAGCGTCGCTACAATTCCCTGCTTTCCCGCGCCCGCCAGCAAAAAATAAGTCACCCGCGCCCGCCGCAAAATTGGAAACGTCAAAGTGATTCGCACCGAAGGCTCGACGGGAGCCGTCACGCCAACCACCCACCGTTTTTCCTCATGCAGAGCCGGAGAATCCGGAAACAGCGACGCCGTGTGCCCCTCGTCTCCCACTCCCAAGAACATCACATCGAACGACGGTCCTGCTTCCGAAAAAAATCCTCGCAGCACTTTCTCGTAAGCCCGCGCCGATTCATCCGCCGTGGCAAAATTCGTGTCGATGGGATGGATATTTTCAGGCGGCGTGGGAATATGACGAAACAGTGACTCGCGCGCCATGCGATAATTGTTCTTCGCATCCTCCGCCGGAACGAATCGTTCGTCGCCCCAGAAGAAATGTGTTTTCGCCCACGGCATCTTTTCGCGAAATTCCGTCGACCACAGTTCATACGCCTTCTCCGGCGTCCTTCCGCCCGAGAGCGCAATCAAGCATCGTCCCCGCGTGCCCACCGCTTCGTTTGCCGCGTGCACCGAATAGTCAATCACCGCCCGGCTCACCGCATCCAAGTCCGGAAATATCCGCGCGCTCGTTACAATATTCTTGTCCATGTCCGCCCCAGGTCACTCAATAAAGCATCCGCCGCCGCTGGCCCCCAACTCCCCGCCGCGTACGGCAGCACTTTAGGTTTCTTTTCAAGCACCGGCGTGTACAGCGTCCACGAAGCCTCCACCCAACTGTCGCTCACAAAAAGCGTCGGGTCGCCATGAATCACATCCAGCAGCAAAGTTTCATACGCATCCGGCAACGGCTTGAATTTCTCCGAATACCGGAAATGCAAATCGCTTCTCTCGATCTGCACTCCCTGTCCCGGCGCTTTGATTTCAAAATAAAGGTCGAACCCTTCGTCCGGTTGAATCGCAATCACCAGCGCATTCGCATCGATTGGCTTGCCGTCGAACGGCTTGAAAATCCACACCGGAGGACGCCGGAAGTTCACCACGATTTGGCTCATCCGCTGCTCCAGCCGTTTCCCGGTCCGCAGGAAAAACGGCACGCCGTGCCATCGCCAGTTCTCAATCTCCAGCCGCATCGCCACGAATGTTTCGATTTGCGAATCTTTCGCCACTCCCGGTTCGTCGCGATACGCCGCCACGTCTTGCCCGTCAATCTTCCCCGCCGCGTATTGGCCCAGCACCACATTCTCGCTCTTGATCGGCAGCACCGAATGCAACACCTTCACTTTCTCGTGACGTATCGGCTCCGCCTGAAACGCCGACGGCACTTCCATCGCCGTCAGCGTCAACAGTTGCGTCAAATGGTTTTGAATCATGTCTCGCAACGCTCCCGCGCCTTCGTAATACGCCGCCCGGTGCTCCACGCCAAGACATTCCGCCACCGTGATCTCCACGCTTTCGATGCGGTCGCGATTCCATTGCGGCTCAAACAGGGAATTCGCAAACCGGAACACCAACAGATTCTGCACCGTCTCCTTCCCCAAATAATGATCGATGCGATAGATCTGCTTCTCCTCGAAATGCTCGTGCGCCACTTGGTTCAACGCTTGCGCCGAAGCCAAATCCCGCCCAAACGGCTTTTCGATCACCAGCCGCGTCCATCCCTTGCTCTTGTTTAGCCCCGCGTTTCCCAGTCCCACAATCGCCAGAGGGAAAACTTTCGGCGGCAGCGCAAGATAAAACACCCGGTTCCCCGGCAGCCCGTTTTCTTTCTCGATTTTCTCGACGCGCTCCGCCAACTTCTTGTAATCCTCCGCCGTCCCCTTCGCGATTGTCTGGTAGAACACGCGCTTGTCCGAAACGGTCTTCGCAATCTGCTCCTGCGGAACGCCCGCGTCCGCCAAGTCCTTGCAGCAGCGCGCGCGGAAACTCTCATCATTGAATTCGGTCTCCACGCCCACGCCAAGAATCACGCACTTCGGCCCCAGCGCGTCTCGCGCGATCAGCTCATTCAGCGACGGCAGCAATTTCCGCCCCACCAAATCCCCCGTCGCCCCCAAAATCACAAACAAATGCCCGTCATTCCCGGCCGCATTTCCGTTCGTCACTGTCGCCCTTTCCTTTCTCTTCTCTTCTCTTCTCTTCCTTATTCCTTCGATGCTCCCGCAACTTCTCCGTCACATCCGCTACCGAAGCCTTGCCATCCCGAACCCGGGTCGCCCGGTTTTCGGCGAGCGGGGTGAGGGATCTGCTTTTTGGTTTGCTTTGCCTTTTCGGGTGCCCCATCCTGTTTGCCCTGACGCAGAAAGGGTCGCCCGCTTTTGGCAAACGGTGGTGAGGCCTGCCTGCCGCAGGAAGCGATGCCCGCGTCGCCAGGTAGCGCAGAGCTTCGCGCCCTCTGCGAAGTTCTGCGGCTTTTGCCTTTACGGGTGCCCCATCCTGTTTGCCCTGACGAAGGAAGGGAGCGGCCTTTGCGAAGGGTGGGGCTTTCACTCTTCGTTTTTTGCCTTACCTCTCGTCCCCATCTTCTCCGTCTCCCCACACGCGCGCCTGTCTTCGCCTTTAGCTCATCACTGGCCACTGATCACTCGTCACTGTTACTATCCCCCACTCCCAATCCCTTCAACTCCTTCTCCAACTGCGCCGCACTCTTGAATTGTATCGTGTGCATTCCCAACTCTTTCGCGCATTCCAAATTCAGCTCGCGATCATCCACGAACACGCATTCTTTTCCCGCGCGCTGCGTGATGCTCAACGCCAATTTGTAAATCGCTTCATTAGGCTTCCTCACGCCCAGGTAGCACGAACTCAAAAACACCTCGAAATATTCGCGCAGATGAAATGTCCGGATGCGATATTCGTTCAATTCCCGCGATTCGTTGTTCAACGCCGCGATCAAATACTTCTTCCGCGCCGCCAACTTCTGCAGCACCGCAAGCGTCTCCGGCATCGCCCGCGACTGCCCATAAATAAAATCGATGAAATCCTGCTTGCTGAACTTCCGCTCACGGTAAAAAACGGCGCGCTTCAAATACTCATCCAGACTCACCGCTCCGACTTCGAATCCGTGCATCAACAACTCGTGCCGGTCCTCGAAATCGTCCCAGTCCAGCCCGAACTTCTTCGCCGCCTCCTGCCGCGACGGCCGGTCCCACCCGTTCGTCAGAAGCACGCCACCCATATCGAAAAACAACGCCGTCACATCACGCAACTCTCACCTCGCAAAACCGCAAATGCCAATCTGAACGTCGCCTTAGTCGCTTCTTTGGAGTGCGGCGGCTCGCCGCCGCTTTGCCTTCCGCCTCGCCTTTCGCTTTGCCTTTCGCTTTGCCTTTTCCTTTAGCTTTGCCTCTAGCCGGGTGCCCCATCCTGAACGTAGTTTGTGAAGGGTGGGGATTTTGCCTTTTGTCTTTGCGGTACACGCTCTTAGCCGCGCCGCCAACTGAAGCCGCGCGGGTCTTCCAAGTTCGCAGCTTTAGCTGCGACATAAGTACTCGTCCGCTTCACTTCCTTTCGCGCGCTTCATCCGCGCGATGCATTTGGTTCTTTCACTAGCCACTCACCACTACTCACCGCTCCAATACTAATCCACATTCCCTGTTCGCACTTTACGATTTACTTGAAAACGCACAAAAACCGCCGTAAGATTCTGCGCAGTTTCAACAAAGGGCTACGTAGTTTGCCGGCGCGGGGTGCTAAAGAACCCAAAGCTCCACGCAACGGGCGCGAGGCTGCCATGCTCGGAAATCGTCGCTTGGTAATCACCGCAGTTTTAGCATCCCTGGGATTCGTGTCGCTAACTTTCGTGGCAAGAATTGCGCGGGGGCAGTGGGCGATGGGCGCGCTGCCATTCGCCCGCAGGATCTTTGTCACTCCCATCCCCGGCGCGCCATTCTCCGCGACGGAAGAGATATCAATAACCAGCGCAGCCACGAATGGAAGTCCTTTCCAGCGCAGAAGTTTCGCGCTGATTGCCCGCGACTCGGGAGGCCGCATCCACAATGAGAGCCGCGTTAATGTGCCCCTGACGTCCACGCGAGATCCCTGGCTCGTTTCCTTTATGGTTTATGACCCGAACAGGCAAATGAGTACGTTCATGAATCCGTACACGCACATCGCAAGGGAAATCACTTTCACTCGCGCCGCAGGTACAGCTCCTCCGAATAATTGGGCCCAGCACCAATCGCCCAGCACGCTCGGCGATCCCAACGTTCGTCTGGAAGACTTGGGCACATCCTTGCTCGAAGGTCTAGAGGTTCATGGTTACCGTAGAACCGTCACGCTCCCCCAAAAAATCAGCGGCACCGAGCAGCCTGTGATCGTCGTGGATGAATATTGGTACTCCGAAGACCTTCACATTAACTTGCTCGAAAAACATACCGACCCGCGCACCGGAGAGCTCACCGTACGTCTGACGAAACTCATTCGCGTCGAGCCGCCGTCCAATCTCTTCGACGTCCCCCTCGACTACAAAGTCGTCGACATAACCCCGCCGTCCCCTTCGCTAGAGTCGCAGTAATTCAGAATTACCAGACTCCGGCCCGCGCACATCGCGCTCCCACCTTTGCGCATGATGCTTTGCCGGGTACCCATACCGCGCCTCCTGTCTCATGTCATCCCGAGCCACGCGACGAGGCCTGCCTGCCGCAGGCAGGGATCTGCTTTTTCGCTTCGCCTTTACGGTTGCCCCATCCTTCGCATTTCTGGCGAAGGGTCGGGCTTTTCGCTTTGCCTTTCCGGGTGCCCCATCCTGAACGTAGTTTGTGAAGGGTGGGGTTTTTGCACTTTCGCCCTTCGCCTCTGTCCTTCCGGCCCCCCTCTCTTTGGAGTGCGGCGGCTCGCCGCCGCTTTGCCGTTCGCTTTCGCGTTTCGCCTCTGCCGTTCCCGCCACATATCGCTTTGCCCTTCGCCTTTCGCTAGCCACTCGCCACCAGCCACTTCCCTAATACCCCGCAAACTCCTCCGCTCGAATATCATCCTCATTCACCCCTGCTTCGAGCAGCATCTTCTTCATCGCGTTCAGCATCGCCCCCGGACCTGCAATGTAATAAATCGGCGCGTTCAAATCCCCAATCGCCTCGGTCAGCATTTTCTTATCGACGAATCCAGTCTTCCCATGCCACGGCCGCGAAGATTTTTTCATGTCCGTCATCGTCGCAACCATCTTGAAATTCGGATTCTCCTTCTCCGCGCGCTCCAACTCCTCCAAAAATGGCGCATCCTCCGGCCCGTGATTCGAATAAAACAGCCACAATTTGTGCGCCAACTTATTTTTTGCCGCGTCCAGCACGATGCTGCGAAACGGCGTGATCCCGATTCCTCCCGCCAGAAAAACCCCCGGCCGCGTCGCTCGTGTGTGCAATTTCAAATCGCCCCACGGACCATCCACCTGCAATTCCGTCCCCAACGGAATTTTCTTCAAGCTGTTTTTCATCGCCGAATCGCGCATCCGCGTCGCAAACATCACATACGGCTCATACGGCGCGCTCGCAATCGAAAACGCCCGCGAATTCCCCTCCGCGTCCGTCTCCGGAGGATTCTCCAGCTTCACTTCCATCGCCTGCCCAGGTTTGAAGTCGAATCCCGCTGGCTTCTCCAGCAAAAACGCCATCGTCCCCTTCGCAATTTCCTTCCGTTCCTTCAACTTCATCGGAATCGTTCCCACTCGTCACCGCCTCTTCCCGCGTGAGTTCAACGTGTCATTCTGAGGGCCGTTCTCCGGCCCGAAGAATCTCGCCGCGATGCTTTCAGTCTTCGCCCTAGATTTTCACTGGTCACCGACCACTCATCACTGCATTTGCGGATGCCCCATCCTGTTTACCCTGACAAAGGAAGGGAGCGCTGTTGGCGAACGGTGGGGATTTTCGCTTTTCGGACACCAACCCAACGATTGTCATCCCGAACCCGGCTGGCCCTGACGGAGGAAGGGTCGCCGGTTGTCGGCGAACGGTGTGAGGGATTTGCTTCTGCCTTTCCTGACCACTGATCACTCATCACTGTGTTCGCCTTGCGTTTTGCTGTCCACTGACCACTTCGCTTACCCATTTGCACCGCTTCTCAATACGATAGATGATATCAAATGCAGAAAGGTACAGAGGAACGAATGCCAACTTCCGCCGCAGCCCGCTCGCGTCTTGCGCTCAACACAATTTCCTTCGAGATGCGCCCCGTGCCTCCATTTCGTCTTGACCTCACCGCGTGGGTCCTTCGCCGCCGCCCCGAAAATCTTCTCGATCGCTGGGACGGTCAAACATATCGCCGCGCGCTCCCGCTCGAAAACGCCATCGTCGAACTCGCCATCCAGCAAACCGGCTCGCCATCGCGTCCCCGCCTCGCCGTCACTGTTGCCGCAAAAGAACTTCCCGCCAACTCCGAAATAATTCTGCGCTCCAAAATCGAGCGCCTCCTCGGCACTCAAATCAATCTCCGCGCTTTCTACTCTCTCGCGGCAACCCAAAAACATCTCCAGCCGCTCATCGCCGAGTTCGCTGGTTTCAAGCCGCCTCGTTATCCCACGATTTTCGAAGCCCTGCTCAACGCCATCTCCTGCCAGCAAGTTTCTCTTCACGTTGGCATCATGCTGCTCAATCGCCTCGTGCAAACGTTCGGCAAATCCGCCTCGTCCGCAGCCGACGCTTTCCACAGTTGCCCGTCCCCTGAAGATTTGGCCGCCGTTTCCCCCGGCACTCTGCGCGCCATGGGTTACAGCCAACAAAAAGAGCGCGCCATCCTCGAACTCAGCCGCACCATCGCTGTCGGTGAACTAAATCTCGAATCGCTCCACGATCTCGACGACGCCTCCGCGCTCGCGCGTCTCACCGCCATTCGCGGAGTCGGCCGCTGGTCCGCTGAATACGCGCTCCTTCGCGGCATGGGCCGCCTGAATATTTTCCCCGGCGACGACGTCGGCGGCTGGAACAAACTCCAAAAGCACCTCCGTCTCCGCAAACGTCCCAGCTACGAAAAAACGCAGAAGCTCCTCGCGCCCTGGAAATCCTTCGCCGGCCTGATCTATTTTCACTTTCTTCTAGATGGCCTGCGCGACAAAGGCGCCCTCGCATGACCGAACGAACGCCGCGCAAGACTAAAATTCCGCGCCGCAAGAAAACATCTCGCCCCTCGCAGACGCTCATTCTCACCATCGGCCATTCCAATCGCTCCATCGAAGATTTTCTCGCCATCCTCAAAGCTCACGCCGTCCAGCGTCTCGTCGACGTGCGCAGCGTCCCGCGCTCGCGCCACAATCCGCAATTCAATCGCCTGCCCGCCGTGGCGGGCGACCCCCAGGCAGGCGACGCGCTTCCGCAAACCCTTCGCCGCGCGCGCATCGCCTACACGCATCTCGCCAAACTCGGCGGTCTTCGCCGCGCTAAACCGGATTCGGTGAACACAGGCTGGAATAATTCAAGCTTCCGAGGTTTCGCCGATTACATGCAGACGCCCGAATTCGCCGCCGGAATCGCGCGTCTCGAAAAACTAGCGCAAACAAAACGCTGCGCCATCATGTGCGCCGAAGCCGTCCCGTGGCGCTGCCACCGTTCGCTTCTCGCCGACGCGCTCACCGTCCGTGGCCACGCCGTCGAGCACATCATGACGCCCACGCGCCGCAATCTTCACAAGCTCACGCCCTTCGCCCGCGTCCGCGGTAAACGCATCACCTACCCCGCCACGCGCGCCACCCGCGCCCAAGCCGCCCGCCAAACGCAAGTCGAAATGACTCACTCGCAATAACTCACTGTCGCTCTCACCCCTGTCATCCCGAGGAGCCATGCGACGAGGGATCTGCTTTGGGGTTCTTCGCTTTGGGGCTCTCCGCTTTGCCTTTCGCCTTTGCGGGTGCCCCATCCTGAGCGCCTTCCGCGAAGGGTGGGGTTTTTGACCTTGCCTTCGATTTTGTCCGCCTCCACTCCTCACTTCTTGTTATTCCCTGGATTTGTTTCCGGCGCCGGCCGCGCAAAAAATCCCACGCTCTCCGGCGGCGGCAATTCTCCCAATCGCGAGTAGTCATCTTCCAGCACATTTATCTCGTTGATCTTTTCCTGCACGGCGCTCGCCATCGTGTCATAGCGAATCGTCACATTCCCCAACCAATATTCGCGATTCTCCGCGCGCCATCGTTTCGCATAATCGTCACGCAGCGCTGTCATCTCCTCGCGCAAATCCTGCAAATCGCCATTCATCGAACTCAACGCCTGTAAATTCCGTTCCACCCGCCGCCTGTCGCCCATGTTCATGTACGCGTCCCAATAGTCTTCGCTCATTTCCTGCGTGTATTCCAGTTTCATTCCCAGCACGTCCAACCGGTGCGCGGCGAAAATCAAATCGTCAATCGTGTCCGCATTCGCTCGCGCCTTGTCGCGATTTTCGAGCAGCAACTCCCACGCCTGTTCCGCCTCCACGCGCAGATCGTGAAGAACAGGCGCCGCCTTCGTCGCGTAGTCCGTCCCCGCTTGCGAAAACGGATCGGCCCAGAAATACGAGGTGTACGTTCCATTCATTTTCACGCCGTCGAGCATCGAATTCGTGTCCGCCAATTTATTCAAAATATCCTCGAACGTATGATCCGTGTTGCGATAAAAAGCCCAATCATAGCTGTCCCGGAATTCGTCAATCGACGATTCTCCCGGCTGCCACGCACACGCCGCTCCAAAAACAAGCCCCGGCCAATCCATTCCGCCGAGCTCCTCGCCCCAATCCTTCCACTCCGTGTTCAACATTCCCAGCGCGCTGAATTTCTGCCCGTCGCGCGTCAAATTGCGGATATTCAAATACGCGCCGTCGAATTCCGGGTACACGCGCCGCCAGTTGCTGATTCCCGGCGAAACAAAAATCGGCAGTCCCGCCGCGCGAAACGGCTGTAGCCGCGCGTCGTACGAGTCCGCGTTGCCGTACGTCCATATCACCGCGATGATATCTTTCGGCAAAGTCGGCAGCAGTTGGGGAAAATGTTCCGCGATATCCGCCCAGAACATCGTTTGCTTGTGATACGGCTTCAGCATTTCATCCAATTTCGCGATGTGGTCCAGATAAACCTGCCCCAATCCTTTCTGCGCGATCAAATCCTTCGTTTGTCCGCGACCCAACTCAAACGTTTCATCCGCGCCAATATGAAAAAACGGCCCTTTGAAAATCGGAGCCATCGCTGCAATCATTTTCCCCAGCAGGTCGTAACTTCCCGGCTGCGTCGGCGTCAGCACCGATCCGTGCGGCACTTCGGCAAGCTGGCTGTAAACGTCGTACCGCAGCACATTGTGGAGATGCCCGTACGTTTCCAGTTCCGGCACAACCGTCACGTAATATTTTTGTGCGTAGCTCACCAGCTCGCGAATCTCATCCGGCGTCAACGCATCGGGCGGCGCAAAAATCCCGTTCCCCGGCACCGTGAACACATCCTCCATGTACAGCGCGTACATATTCAGCTTGAATCCCGCCAGCACGCGTATTTGGTTCTCCATGAACTTCAGCGTTGGTATCGGGCCGCGACTGATATCAATGCTCACTCCGCGCCATTTCATCGCCGGCCAATCGCGAATCG
>DATGJE010000381.1:0-6920 GCA_035295305.1 Candidatus Acidiferrales bacterium
CCGTCTCAGCCGAAGAATTAAATCGCTGTCATTCCGAGGAGCCACGCGACGAGGAATCTGCATTTTGCGTTTGACTAATTTCTGAGGAACCGAAACCTGTAGTCCATGAGCCGCTTCTTCAGCCAAAACGGCCGCGACTTAAGTCGACATTGCGCTCTCGTCTTGCGCCTGTTCGCGCGCGAGCATGGCGATCAGCCGCGCCACTTCCTCGGCTTCCATCGCCGTGCTGTCAACAAGCACCGCGCCCTCGGCACGCACCAGCGGCGAATGCTCGCGTCCGGCGTCGCGACGGTCGCGTTCGCGAATTTCCTCGAGCGTCTTCGCCAGATCGATCGCATCGCCCTTCTGCTGATGCTCGCGCCAGCGCCGTTGCGCGCGTGTCTCATCCGACGCCGTGAGGAAAATCTTCAGCTCCGCGTCGGGGAAAACAACGCTGCCGATGTCGCGTCCTTCCATCACCACGCCGCCCTTCGCGCCCGCGCGCCGCTGCTCGGCTACCAGCACGCGCCTGACGCCTTCGATGACCGCGATTTTCGACGCCGCTTGCGAAACCTCCGGCGTGCGAATCTCCTTCGTCACGTCGTCGCCATCGAGCAGGACATTTTGCCCGCCATCCCGCGCGCGCAAATCAATTCGCGACGCGCCCGCCAATGCCACGAGCTCATCCGTCGCATCGAGCGAGATTTTCCGCCGCAGCGCCTTCAGCGCCACCGCGCGGTACATCGCGCCCGTGTCGATGTACGTGTACCCCAGAAGTTCGGCAACGCGCCGCGCCGCCGTGCTCTTCCCCGACCCCACCGGGCCATCAATGGCAATGACGAGCTTGCGCCTCGGAATGTTCATAGAATTCGAACGCTCATGGTATTGCTTTAGACTGACAAGAGCAGCATTCCGCGAAAAGCAGATCCCTCACCGCCGCTCGCCAAAGACGGGCGACCGGGTTCGGGATGACAGATCAAAATCGCGCGGAGACGAGGGGAACCATTTCATCCAGACTTCGCTCATCTCGCGCGAAAGTACCGCCAAACCGGGATACATGCGATCCAAAAAGCGATTCCGAAATAGCACACAACCAGGAATACGAACAGCGGGTACCAGCGACTCTCCCGATCCATCCGCTCGTACATCAGCCATGCGGCTCCGACAATTATCAGGAAGCATGCTTCAACCACTAGCACAATCGTGGTCTGCTGCACCATTCGCTAAATCCGCTTGAACGCCCGCTCTATTTCTCTTACCGAATATCGCAGCACCACGGGCCGCCCGTGCGGACAGCTCATCGGATACTCCGTCTTGGCCAACTCCGCGAGCAGCCATTCCATTTTCGTTTGATCGAGCGGCATATTCACTTTGATCGCCGCCTGGCAAGCCGTGGACGCAGCGATTCGCGATTGCAGCGAATCGAGCGAAATCGCCTGCGACTCCCGCGCCACGCCATCGAGAATTTCCGCGAGCAGTTTCTCCGCATTCCCGCTCGCAATTCCCGCCGGAGCCGCCGCAATCGCGACGCTCCGCGGCCCCATCAACTCCGCCTCGAATCCATTCGCGCGCAACTCTTCCTCGATCTGCTCGAAAATCACGATTTGGTGCGGCGCCAGCTCCACTACAATCGGCATCAGCAGCCGCTGCCCGCCCAATTCTCCCGCGCGCCTCGCCGCGAGATGCTTCTCGAACAACACGCGCTCGTGTGCCACGTGCTGATCGACGATCCACAGCCCCTGCCCGTTCACCGCAACAATATAACTCGCGCTGATTTGTCCGAGCGGCTTCAAATCCCCGATGCTTTGCGGCCCTGGCAACGCGCCCGCCGATTCTGATTCGATCATTGCCGGTTCGCGGCAAGCGTCCGCGGAAGCCGCTGCGCCGCACGGCAAAATAATTTCCTCCACGGTTTCAAAATTCAGCCGCTGCGGAATCGGGCGGTCCAGCGCGCCCGTTAATTCAAACTCTCCGGGCAGCGTGTCGACGGACGCGCGCGACATCACTTCATTGGGAATAATCGCTCGCGGCGGCCCGGCAAAATTCCCCGCCTCTGCTGCGTTATTTTCAGCAACGCTCGGCGAGAAATTCGCCACACTCCCCGAAGCCCCCGCGCCAGCCGCAGCAGCAGACGAACTCGCCGCGCCCGCGGGGAAACTCGGCACCGGACGCGCATTCGCCAGCGCCATGCGAATCGCGTCACGCACAAAATCGTGCACCACCTGCGAATGCCGGAAGCGCACTTCGACTTTCGCCGGATGCACGTTCACATCGACTTCCTGGCACGGCAACTCAATAAACAGCAGCACCGCCGCGAACGCGCCAGCCGGCAGGATGTTACGATACGCTTCGCCGATCGCGTGCAGCACCAGCCGGTCGCGAATCAGCCGCCGGTTCACGAAAATATAAATCCCGTTGCGATTCGTCCGCTGCACTTCAGGACGCGAAACGAATCCCGACACGCGGATCCGCGACGTCTCGTCGCCCGCCTCCATCTCCGGCTCGGTGATGGCCGCGCGAATCGGCGCTTCCGCCGGTTGCATCTCCACCATTTCCGCGGCTGCCTGCCGCCCGAAGACTTGATACAGCCGCTCCGCCATCGTCTCGACTGGCGTCGCGTTCAGAATTTCCTGCGTGGGAGTCTTCAACAAAAAATGCTTGTCGGGATGCGCCAGCGCATAATGCGTCACTAGCGACGCGATGTGGCCCAACTCTGTCGTTTCGGATTTCAGGAATTTTCGTCGCGCGGGCACGCAGTAAAAAAGGTCCGCGATGCTGATCGCCGTCCCGGCAGGCACGCCCGCGGGCTTCACGCCAATTAATTTTCCGCCCGCGAATTCGATTCGCGTTCCCTGCTCTTCCTCCGCCGCGCGCGTTTCCAGAGTCAGCCGCGATACCGCCGCAATCGACGGCAGCGCCTCGCCGCGAAATCCCAGCGTCGCAATCGAAAGCAAATCGTCCGCCGTGCGCAGCTTCGACGTGGCGTGCCGCTCAAACGCGAGCAGCGCATCGTCGTGCGGCATGCCGGAGCCATCGTCGGTCACGCGAATCAGCCGCTTCCCGCCCGACTCCACTTCCACGCGCACCGACTTCGCGCCCGCGTCCAGCGAATTCTCGACCAGCTCTTTCACTACCGACGCAGGCCGCTCGACAACCTCCCCCGCCGCAATTTTATTCGCTACATTCTCCGGCAGTATTCGTATCCGCGACATTAATTACTTCCCAACCCCGCAAGAGCGTAGATTGCTTGGAGTGGACTGTAGAAAGAAGCCAAAATAGATCATTGCCTCGAATGAATCTTGGTCGGTAAAACGCGGCCGACAATCCAAAATACGACAGCAAATCCTACTCCCACCGACACCACGCAGATAGGAAGGGCAATCCACAGCGACCAGTGCAAGAAAGTCCATACGCACACCGACACAATCCCAAGGACGACCAGCATTGTGACGATACTTGCGAGATACCGCGACTTTGCTCCTCGCTCTGGCAATCCGACATTCGGGAACATCAAGGCCTGTCCTCTGGCTTGATTTGAATTCCCACCTCATCGAGTTGACCCGCGCCCACAGTTCAGCGCCTGGGACTGTCGATAAAGTAGAGCATTGTGAAAGGAGAAGACATGGTTCACGCTTTCACGCTCCGCTCGCTGTCGGCTTTTCCTTGGGCTTAACCTGAATCCCCAACTGGTCGAGCTGATCGTCGTCGACATTGCTGGGCGACTCGGCCATCAAATCCTGCGCCGCGGTGGTCTTCGGGAACGCAATTACTTCGCGAATGGACTTTTCACCCGCGAACAGCGCCACCATTCTGTCGATGCCCAGCGCGATTCCGCCATGCGGCGGCGTGCCATACGTCAGGGCGTCGAGAAAAAATCCGAATCGTTGCCGCGCCGTCTCGTCCGAAAGCCCCAGCGCCTTGAACACGCGCGCCTGCACGTCCTGGCGATGAATTCGAATGCTGCCCGAGCCAAGCTCGACGCCATTCAGCACTAAATCGTAGCCCTTCGAACGCACTTCGCCCGGCGCGCTTTCGAGTTTCTCCAAATCCTCCTCGATAATCCCCGTGAACGGATGCTGCGCGCTATTCCATTTCTTTTCCGCCTCGCTCCACTCGAAAAGCGGAAAGCCCGTGACCCACAAAAATTCCCATCGGTCCTTTGCCATCAAACCCAACTGCTCGGCAAGCCGCAAACGGACCTGTCCCGCCACCAGCGCGGCCGAATCCGTGCCGGGAATTTGCTCTTTCGCAGCGAGCGCCACAATCAAATCGCCGCGTTTCGCTCCCAGACTCTTCGCCAGATTTTTCACCGCATCTGCACCCAACGTTTTGTCGAGCGACGACGTGACTCCCTCGGGCGTCACCTTGATTGTGTAAATCGCCTTAGCTCCGGCGCCCTTGCCCAACTCGGCCAATTCGTCAAGCTGCTTGCGCGACCACGCACCCGCTCCCGGCGCGACCAGCGCATAAATATTCCCTTCGAATCCAAACGTTTCGCGCGCCGGCTCGAAGAATTTCGTCACGTCCTGCAATTCCATGCCGAAGCGCAAGTCAGGCTTGTCCGAACCGTACCGCCGTATCGCATCCTTATATTGCATGTGGCGGAACGGCCGCCGCACCGGCGCGCCAATCACGCCGATCGCGCGCTCCATCACGCGCTCAATCACTTCGAAAATGTCCTGCTGGCGTGGAAACGACATTTCCAAGTCGAGCTGCGTGAATTCCGGCTGACGGTCCGCGCGCAAATCCTCGTCACGGAAGCACCGCACAATCTGAAAATAGCGGTCCATCCCGCTGATCATCAAAATCTGCTTGAAGATTTGCGGCGACTGCGGCAACGCGTAGAACTGCCCGTGATGAATCCGGCTCGGCACCAGATAATCGCGCGCGCCCTCGGGAGTCGAGCGCGTCAGCATCGGCGTCTCGATTTCGTAGAAGCCCAAGTCATCGAGCGCCTTGCGAATCTCGAAGACCACGCGATGCCGCAGCGCGATATTGCGATGCGGTTTGGGGCGCCGCAAATCGAGATAGCGGTAACGCAGACGCGTTTCCTCGTTCGCGTTCGTGTCGTCCTCGATTTGAAATGGCGGTGTCTTCGCATTATTCAAAATGTGAACGCGCATCGCCATCACTTCCACGTCGCCCGACGCCAGCTCCGGATTCGGCCGCTGTCGCCGGAACACGCGCCCCTCTACCGCCACCACGTATTCCGGACGCACTTCGTCCGCCTTCGCATGCGCCTCCGAATACTGGTCGCGATTGCACACTACCTGGCAGATTCCCGCGCGGTCGCGCAAGTCGAGAAAAATCAGCTGCCCCAAATCGCGCCGCCGGTGCACCCAGCCCATCAGCACCACGTTGCGCCCCGCGTCCGCGACGCGCAGCTCCCCGCAATATCCCGTGCGCTTCAGCTCACCCAACGAATCAAACAATTCGCATCTCCCCTCGAGCTTTTAGTTTGAAAAAAGCCGTTCCGCAAATGGAAGCTAATGAAAGAAAGTGATTAGCGAATACTACCCGCGATATCTCGAAGCATCTTCCTATAAATATCGCTCACGCAAAATTCTCACGTGGTGCGTGGTGTGCCCCGCCGCGAGAAACGCCAGAGCGCGCACCGTGAACGGTTTTTCGCTGGCGATTCCGCTTCGCATCCATGCATCTGGCGGCAAATTCGTGAAAAGCGAAAGCGTGGCGAGATGAACGCGCCGGAACTCCTCGACGTGCGCAGTCCACGAAACTCCGTCGGCTGCTGCGCCGGAGACGGCCACGTTCTGATCGAAGCTCGGCAAAGGAGTCTCGAAGCCGCGAGCAAACCACAGCGCGCGAAATGCGAAAAGCCTTTCCGTGTCGTTGAGATGATTCAGCACTTGCCGGATGCTCCATTTGTCCCCCGCATAGCGGTGCAGCGATTTCTCCTCCGAAATTGTCACGAAAAATGGCGGCAGCTCGTCGAGTTGCCTTTCGAGCACGTGCAAAACATCGTCGCCCTCAACCTGGTCGATATAAGTGAAATAGTACGGCGCTGCCTCTCTGCTCTCCGGTCGCCCCACAACGCGCACCTTCTCACGGCTCGCTCCTGTTATCATGTAGCCCCCTTCGCGCATCTTCCGCGCAAACCTGCCTCAGCTTCCCGGCCCTTCCTTCGTCAGCACCGGTGGGCGAAAGAAATCCACCAGCGCCTCCTCCGAGATTTTCTCCTGCTTGCCGTCCGCGAGACGCTTGATCGTCAGCATATCAGATGCAATTTCGTCGTCTCCGATGATCAAAACGTAACGCGCGCCCATTTTATCCGCGCGTTCGAGGGCCTTGCGAAACTTCATCTCCTCGGGAGGCAGCTCAACCGTGTGCTTCTCTCCGCGCAGGACTCGCGCCAGACGCACCGCCGTCGGATACGCGCGCTCGCCCATCCACGCCACAAAAACGTCAACGGACCGCGTCGCATGAATCTTTTTCGCTTCCTGAATCGCATCTATGAACCGATCTTCGCCCAACGCGAACCCGATGCCCTTGATTCCCTTCGGCCCGCCGAGCATTTCGACCAGCCCGTCGTAGCGCCCACCGCCACACAACGCGTTTTGCGCGCCCAGAATCGGACTCGTGATTTCAAACGTCGTCCGCATGTAATAGTCGAGCCCGCGAACCAGCCGCGGCGATTCCGTGAACGGCACTTCGCGCAGCTTCAATTCTTTTTTCAGTTTTTCGTAATGCTCGCGGCACTCCGCGCACAAGTGCTCCGAAATTTTCGGCAACTTCTCGATGATTGCCTGCTCCTCCGGCAGCTTCGAGTCCATTACGCGCAGCGGATTCGTCTCGACGCGCCTCTGGCTGTCCGCGCCAAGCTTGCTGAAAATCTCCGGCTCGCGCAATTTCGCGCGCAGCAGCTCCACGTACTTCGGCCGGCAGCCCTTTCGTTCTGGCGTATCGGGGCATCCAATCGAATT